>JAUWKK010000039.1 GCA_030614245.1 Planctomycetota bacterium
CGTTGTCGTAGACGAACCACGCGCCGTTGTTCGTGCAGCGGTCCGGCGTGTATGGCGTCACCGGTGCGGGGCCGAGCCAGAGAGCATAAGCGAAGCCTTTGGGGACGGGTATCGGCTGGGTCGATCCTCCGGCAGCTCCGCCCGGTGCTATGCCGTCGATAGTATGAACCTTGCCGACGCGCCCGTTGAGAACGAGCTCGCATGCGTGGCGCAGAGGCCCGGATGAGCGCTGCTGGGTGCCATACTGGAAGACGCTGCCGTAGCGCTGGATGAGCTTGCGGAGGGCGATGTCCCAGTTGACGCAGAGCCCGAGCGGCTTTTCGACGTACATATCCTTGCCGGCGCGGGCAGCCGCGAAGGCGGCCGGCACGTGCCAGTGGTCGGGCGTCGCGATAACCACGCCGTCGATATCCTTGCGTTCGAGCAGCCGGCGGAAATCGTTATACGGCTTGCAGACCTTGCGCTTGTAGTGGTTGTTGACTTGCCTGGCCCTCGATTCGCGCCTGTTCTGAAACGGGTCGGCCACTGCGACGCTCCGGCAGTCTCCCAGCCGCAGAAAGCCGCCCAGCAAGCCGCCGCCCCGGCCACCGACGCCTATATGGCCCAGGCCGATGCGATCGCTGGCCGCCGGAGTCTTGCCGGCACCGAGAGCGGCGGATGTGATGACATAAGGAGCTGCTGCCATACCGGCCGCTGCGTGTCTCAGGAACTTGCGTCTGTTCATCATTGCTTCCTTTCCATTGATCGTAAGGCGGAAAAACGGGTTGCGTTCTAATGTCGGTGTCACTGAACCTCCCCACTTCTGCAACAGGAAATCTCCGCAGCAGGCGGGTATTAGCCCTGCTGTTCCAGTGGAAATGTTAAAGGGCGTGGCGGAGCTCGCGCGGGGGTGTGCGGCCCGGCTATTGCTCGCGCCTGCGCCTCGACAGGAGAACAACATCCCGCAGTTCATCGGTATTTCGGGCAGCATCCCACCTGGTCTCAAAACCCGGCTCCTCCACGATGTGAGCGATAGCCATGAGTGCTCGGAGATGGTAGTTCCGTTCGTCCGGCGAGCCAACGAGGACAAAAGCGGTGGTCACGGGCGGGTGGAGGTCGGAGAAGACCACACCTTCCTTGCACCGAACGAGCAGCAGCTCAAAGATGTGCTCGCCTTCGACAATGACGTGTGGAATAGCCAGGCCGGGGTGGACAACAGTGCTTGAATCCCGCTCCCTCTTCAGAAACAGATCGAAGAGATGTGTCGCGTCAATGCCGATGCGGGGCGATAGCGCCTCCGAGACTTCGCGGAACAGTTCGCGGGCCGAGATCGTCTTCTTCAGGTCGAGGACAATAGCTTGATTGACAAGCCTGTCGAATCTGTCCAGCGCTATTTCATCACGCTCGAGTGTTATCTGCTTGAGTTCATCCTCCAATCCCCGTCCTGCGATGTCCTTGGCGATGATGCCCTTGACCATGTAAACGAACGCCGATTCACGGCTGACGCGGGGGTTGACATACGCCAGGTACCACACGGCGGCCACGATGACGAAAAGCCCGGCGAGCAGCAGAGGAAGCGTCCCCATTTCAAGGATCAAGAACCCGCAGGCAATGATCGCGATGGCCGGCAGCCAGGGCACCAGTGGCGCCCTGAACGTCGGCCGGTAGTTCTGAAGTCCGCTGTACCGCATGATGAGCACTGAGAAACATTGCAGTATGAACATCAGGAGCATCATCGTTGAGGCGGTCTTCACCAGATCGACTACCGATAGGAACGTTATGACGGCCATGATAAACACGGTCGTCAGGACAATCGCCAGGTGGGGAGACCCGAACCGTCTGTTAGTTGCCGAGAGCAAGCGGGGCACGAGGCCGTCCTGGCTCATCGCCATAGGCGTTCGTGACGCGGCGAGTATGCCGGCATTGGCCGTCGTTGCAAAGGCAAGCAACGCGCCGACGTCGACCACAATGATCCCCCATCGCCCCATCGCGGCCCCCGCGCCAAGCGAAAGCGGCACAAGAGAACCTGCGAGTTCCTTTCCATCCACGATGCCCACGGTGACCAAGACCGCCAGGATATACAGCACGCTGACGATTCCGAAAGCAAGAAACATACCCAAGGGTATGTTCCGCGCCGGGTTACGCACCTCTTCGGCGACGGAGATGACCTTAGTCAGCCCTCCAAAGGAGATGAAAACCATGCCTGCCACCGCAAATACCGATTGCCAGCCGTGCTTCATGAATGGCTGGTCGGGGCCCTGAAGGCGGCCGAGATCGACCGCCGGAAGGCCTTTGAGGCAATAAAGCGTAACTATGGCCAAGAGGCCTAATACCAGGATGCCTTGGAGCCTTCCGGTTTCCTTGATGCTCACGATGTTCAATACGGCAAAGAAGGCGCACGCAATCAGGGCGATGGCCTTGACCCCCTGCAATCCCAAGCTCGGGAAGAGCACGGTCGCCAGTGCTCCGATGCCGACGAGAGCGAATGCGGATTTCAGGGCAATCGAGAGCCAGTTGGCCAGCCCCGCGACGGTTCCAACGAGTGGGCCAAGGCTGCGTTCGATGAAGAAATAGCTCCCGCCGGATTTTGGCATCGCGGTGGCGAGCTCGGCCTTGGAGAGCAGTACGGGGATCATCAGAACTGCCGCCAGGGCATATGAGAGGATCACAGCCGGGCCCGCTTCGGCATAAGCCAATCCCGGCAAGACGAACAGCCCCGAACTGATCATCGCCCCTGCGGCAATGCTGAACACCGATAGAAGCCCAAGCTGCCGCTTCAAGTCAGAGGATTCTGTAGACATAGCATTCATCTGCCTTTTCTATAACGGGCGGCTTTCAGGCTGCAAAGCGCAAGCGGTTGTTGGTCCTATGAGCGGCGCTTTGTCTCCAAGCCCGACTATGCCACACCATTATAGGTCAGGAATATGCTTCTGCAACAGGAAATCTCCGCAGCAGGCGGGTATGAGCCCTGGCCCATGTTTTCCACCTGTCATCGTAAGTCCTTATGTACCAAGGACGTAGAATTTGCTGTTGTCACTACAGGGCCAGTCGGCTGATGTCCAACGCATCGACGATCTGCTTCGCATCGGAGCCCGGCGGCGCCGTTCGGCCTGCATCTTGCCGGGGTCTTCGAAGTAGCGAAACCGTGCAGCCGATACTTCGGTCGAGTAATATCGCGTGGCGTGATTCTCCGCGGTGGCTTTCGCGGCGCGTGCAGCGATCTTTGCTTCGCTCTTCAAACGTCCCGCCTGCACCGCCGTGCGAGCCGCTGCCAGAATCTCATGCATCGAAGCCTTCATCGCATTCGCCGCCGCAAAGATTCCAAGCCAGATCACCGCCGGCAGCTTGAACGACCGGGCTCGACGACCGGGCCTGAACGTCGTCCGAAGCTTCTCCAGCAGATTATCCTTGGTCATCGTTTCGAGAATCTTCCGGGCCGCCGACGTGAAAAAACAGTGGACTCCATCGGACGTGCTACGCTTTTCTTCATCATTGCACCTCCTGCATTGCGCTAGTGGGTCCGACAAATCCCCCCCTACCATTGCGGCGAGGTGCAATGACTATATCAAGGGGTCTTAAGTCCTTGCGCCGCAATGCGTTGTGTGCTATAGCATCGGCATTGGCTGCAAGCCTATGCCGGGTGCCGCGGTCAATCGTCCTCGCTTGGCCGTGCTTGCCCGCCTACGGCGGGGTTCCACTCCCTACACAGACGGGTTCAACTGTGGTTCCATCCCCACCTCAAGCGGAACTTCGCTCATCACTGCCGGCTCCGAACAACGCAACCGGCCCTCATAAACGGCCTGCTACTTGAATCGAAGCCCACGTACAGCTAAAATCCTTTCATCATGGTGCTATTGGGATATCTCTTCGCATTCGCGATCGGTTCGGCAATCGGCAGTTTTCTCAATGTGTGCATCTATCGGCTGCCGCGCGATCTGTCGATCGTATCGCCCCCCTCGCATTGCACGTGGTGCAACGAGCTGGTGCGGTGGTATGACAACATTCCGGTGCTGAGCTACTTCGCTCTGAACGGCCGATGCCGGCACTGTGGAACTCCGTTCTCGATTCGTTACCCGGCTATCGAGGCCGTCAACGGGCTGGTGTTCGTCTACCTGGCCCATCATTTCTATCTGCATCCGGGGGCGGCGTTCGAGCCGATGATGATGCTGATCTCCGGCGTGCTGTGCTCGGCGCTGCTCGTGGTATCGGCGATTGACATCGAGCGGCAGATCATCCCGGACGAGATAACGCTCAGCGGACTCGTAATCGCGCCGGTCTTCAGCTTCATTTATCCGCAGCTGCACAAGTGCGGTGGGCCGGTAGTCGGCCGTTTCACGACACTGCTGGGCATCACCGATTACCCGCGGCTGTGCGCTCTGGTCGCTTCGCTGCTGGGAATGGCGGCCGCCGGCGGGTTTATTTACGTCACCGGCTTCATCGGTACGAAGATATTCCGCAAGGAGGCTATGGGCTTCGGCGATGTCAAGTTGATGGCTATGATGGGCGGGTTCCTCGGCTGGGCGGGCGGAATCGCCGCCATACTGGTCGGATGCATCTTTGGCGCCGTCATCGGCATCGCCATCTGGATTTTCAAGCGCGAATCTCGTATACCGTTCGGGCCGTATCTCTCGCTTGGATGCGTAACCGTGCTGCTTTTCAGCCCCCACTTGAAAAGGCTGATCCTATGGTGGCAGGAGACCGTATCCGGCGGCATCCGCGAGGTACTGACCTGAATAAACGCAGGCAAACAATGGAGGTTATTGCAATGCAAGGAAGTACTCGAATCTTGATAGGGCTGATGCTGTGTGCGCTGGCTGCCGGCGGCTGCAGCACGACAAAGGCGGCACTGAAGGCTAAGAACCGCATGATGCAAATGCGCATCCATGAACTCGAGGCCGAAAAGGACCGCGCGAAACAGCAAATCAAGCTCTATCGCGACGAAGTCGACTCAACTAAGAAGCAGGCCGCCGCGATCCAGAAGGAACGCGATTCTCTCAAGAAGGAGAAGACCGAGCACGTTAAGGTGGTCGATGTCGAGAAGCAGAAGCATCAGGCATTGAAATCGAAACTCGAACAGGAGCTCAAGGGCCTGGACTGCCTGGTGCTCAGCCGAGGCAACGACATCGTCCTGCGCCTGAACGTTGGCGTCATCTCGGGCGGCGTCGAAGTCGACAAGGCGGGCCAGAAGCTCCTGCGCGCCGTCGTCGACGCATTGCGCACGCACGCGGGCGACAGCCATCTGGTGATCGAAGGCCACACCGACGACAAGCCCATCATGACTGAGAAATTCCCCTCGAACTGGGAGCTCTCAGGCGCACGTGCGGTGACCGTGCTGCGGTTCCTCGTCGATCGCTGCGGCGTTGCGCCCGAACGGGTGTCGTTCGCCGGCCACGGCGAATACGCACCGGCCGTGCCCAACGTCGACGCCAAGAGCCGCGCCAGGAACCGCCGTATCGAGATCGTCGTCCTGGCTGGCGGGCAGTAGACAGCAATCTGTCCGATATCCGCATCCGGCCGGCATGCCGCCATCGCGAGGTTTCACACCTGGAACTGCTGCCGATGATCACAATCGTTGATTATGGAATGGGCAATCTGCGCAGCGTGCAGAAAGCGTTCGAGAGCGTCGGCGCCGAAGCGTTCATCACGAGCGACCCGGCCGAGGTGGAGCGCGCCTCGAAGGTCGTCCTGCCCGGCGTGGGCGCTTTTGCCGATACGATGGCCGGCCTGCGCGAGCATGGGCTGATCGAGCCGCTGCGCGAGGCAGCCCTCGACGAAAAACCGTTCCTCGGTATATGCATCGGCCTCCAGGTGCTGTTCTCGTTCAGCTACGAACGCGGCGAGCATCGCGGTCTCGACGTCATCCCCGGCGAAGTCGTTCAGTTCGACGCCACCGAGCAATACAAGGTGCCGCACATTGGATGGAATCCGATCATCCCGCGCAAAGAAGTCAGCCTCCTGGAAGGGCTGCCGGAGCAGCCGCACATGTACTTCGTGCATTCATTTCACGTCGTGCCCGAGGACCCCGGCGTTATCGCCGCCGAGACGGACTACGGCGGGCTGTTCACGTCGATGATCGCCCGCGGCAATCTCTTCGCCACGCAGTTCCACCCGGAGAAAAGCCAGAAACTGGGGTTGCAGATACTGAAGAACTTCGTCGAGCTGCACGCCGGATAACCTCTCGTTGGAACGGGGCACTGAAGGAGACAGCCCGGCTCACGGGCCGGCGTTCGATATGCATCACTCGTATCTCGACAAGTTTGCATCGATGGACAGCCCCGTGCACCGGCTCGATCCGCGGGTCAAGACGCTGGCGGTGGCCGTCTTCATCGGGTTCGTGGTATCGGTCGGCCGCCGCGAGGTGCTCGGCCTGGTGCCTTTCGCGCTGTTCCCCGGCATTCTGGTGGCCGTCAGCGGCGTGCCTGCGGGCTATCTGCTCAGGCGCATCGCTATTACTTCGCCGCTGCTGCTGTCGCTGGCGATCCTGCCGCCGATCTTCAGCCGCCAGCCGGCGCTTTACTTCGGGTCGTTCGCGGTTACTGTCGGCATGCTCAATGCCGCAAACCTGGTGATCAAGTTCTGCTTGTGCGTGACGGCCACTCTGATGCTGACGTCTACGACGCCGTTCGACCGGCTGCTGCGCGGATTACAGTGGCTGGGCCTGCCGAAGGCGCTCCTGGTGCAGTTGTCGTTTCTGTATCGGTATCTCTTTGTGATGGCCGACGAGGGGATTCACATGAAGGTGGCCCGCGATTCGAGGCTTTTCGCGCGGGCTGCTCCCGGCCGCCGCCTGAGGGCGGTTGGCGGCGCACTCGGAGTGCTGTTCTTGCGAACGCTCGACCGCTCCGAACGCATCTATGCGGCTATGGCCTCGCGCGGCTTCGACGGAACCGTGCGGACGATCTCAGAGCTGAAGTTCCGCGCAGCCGACTTCGTCTTCATCGGCGCTACGGCGGCTTATTGCTGCATTCTGCGGTTTGGATTGATGTGAGCCGCACGAACGGACAGACATTCAACGAGAGAACGCCGCATGCGGCCCGAGCCTCTGATTGAACTGCATGGTCTGAGCTTCACATACTCCGACGGAACGCAAGCTCTCGACGGCATCAGCTTCCAAATTCGTCGTTCAGAGCGTGTAGCCCTGATAGGGCCGAACGGCGCTGGCAAGTCGACGCTCATCCTTCACCTGAACGGCATCTATCGAAACGCGACGGCCGTGCGAGTCTGCGAGATGCCGGTAACGAAGCCGAACCTCGCGGAGATCCGGTCGCTGGTCGGGATGGTTTTCCAGAACGCCGACGACCAGTTGTTCATGCCCACGGTCTTCGATGATGTAGCATTCGGCCCGCTGAATATGGGCCTGGGCGCCGATGAAGTCCGCAGACGCGTTACTGATGCCCTTGACGCCGTCGGCATGGCAGGGCTCGAAAACAAGGCGCCCTACCACCTCAGCAGCGGCCAGAAACGCGCCGTCGCGATAGCAACGGTCCTCGCTATGGACCCGCAAGTGCTGGCCCTGGACGAACCGGTTTCGGGGCTCGACCCGCGCGGGCGGCGCCGCCTCATCGAACTGCTCAAGTCGTTCGAAGTTACATTGCTGATCGCATCGCACGATCTCGAGCTGGTCCTCGAGCTCTGCGAGCGGTGCATACTCATCGACAATGGCCGCATAATAGCCGACTTCCCCGCCCGCGAATTGCTCTCCGACGCACCTTTACTCGAAGCGCACGGGCTCGAGAAGCCGTGGTCGCTGCGACGGAGTCAGGAATAATCAATGGTAGGATGGCGGAGGCGCCGTTTACCTTCAGGATTAAAACGCAGCAAATAAGCGCTGAATCAATACTGTTTTTCTAAGGAATTCAGCCAATAATGTCGATATAGAAGCTGAATAGACGCTTCTGCAGAAGTCAAGTACTTTTTCGCCAAACGGAGCTTTTTTTTCAGAAAACATTTGCAATCAAGCGGAACAGCGGTATAATCAAGTCGGAAGCGGTTCTTTCTATAGGGGTGAATATAGCGCAAACAGCCGAATCCGTCTTAGCGAATCGTGCTGCCTTTTTCTTCACTGTTGTGTAATTCGGGTAGGTACGGGCGCTGCGCAGTTACGGGGAGTGTAAAGGGGTGAATCATGGCTATTAAGGACTTGAATGAGGTCGTGGATGCAAAGAAGCTTGTCCCAAATATCGCTAGTGAAAAGACCAGACAGATCACGAAGAAGTACAGGATGCTGTGTAGAGGCAGCGTCCGGATAGCCACAGGACGGTTCTCTACACAGGAAGAGGTCGAAGCGAGAAAGCTCAGAGTGAAGGAACTGCCATAGATTCATGATGACAGGAGCGCTGCCGAGCGCTCCGGAGAAAAAGGGGGACCGTGGTTCGCGAGCAAGTATTGCGGGAGATTGCAGAACTCTACATGCATATGAAGGAGTTGGAGTTATATGTCCAAGAGGAATCAAAAGATCTCGAGTTCTTCCTTCAACCATTTGCAGAACAGATGCGCGGACTCGACCATTTCATGCGGGCAGTAAACAAAGGGCTCTTTCGCCGTTCCACAACGAGTAGTGCAGACAGAGGCAAGCTCGACGACGACAATTACATCGACGGCAACTTGATGCGTTCCCGAAGCCACTTCGTCAGGGCCTTTTTCGACATAGCAGATTTCTGTTCCTTGGTGATGCGGGAAAAGATTCGAGATCTTCTGGCTGAACATTCGAATGCGTGCATAACAGCGACAATCCCGAGGTACTACAGTGACATCAGGCCTGACCTTGACCGTTTCGCCGTAGACGTCGCAGGGTACCGCGCGGGCAAGGACGTTATTTCTGATGACTGTATTTCAGTTGTCAGAGCGTACCGCGCGAGGCTCGATGGACTTGTCGATGTGACTCGCAGCATCCTCTCAAGAACGGGAGCTCTCATAGAGTGTGAGCAAAGCAGAATGAGCGAAGAAGCCCTAAGACGAAGGTATGACATCAAAGTAGGGGTCTTATTGGCTGTCCTTGGTGCTGTTGTCGGTGCGGCTTTCGGGTTCGCGGTCTCGCATTGGCTCTTTGCAGCACCTTAGTCCATTTCGCAGTGCGTTCTCGCCACGCATATGTAGTATCACGCCTTACAGAATGAGCATGATGGTGGTTTACTGCCGCTCCCCTTCATTAAGCGACCTGCCACTGGCGTTGATACCCCGGCATCGATTTGAGCCGCTAATACGGCTCGTCTTCCCACTCCCACCAGCTCTGTGAGCTCCGACGGCGGTTGTGGCGCTTCGTCCGCTCGCATGATGCGTCGCGGAACGTCGGCCCGTCCAGCAGCTTGCGATCGCTTTCGGATATCCGGAGGAACCTCACCCCCACACGGTATGAGCCGGCCCATCGCATCGTGTATCGCACTTCCGCCACGGCTATGATGCCATTCTTGACCGGCGTGTTGACGTTCATCTCGAGCTTCGCCCCGACAGGCAGCGGCTCGTCGGCCTCGAAGCTTAAACCGCCCGGGCTGATATCGAGAACGCGCACGGAACGCAGCGGCCAAGTGCGGTCATTAACCTTCAGCCACAGGGCCGCACTCGATGGCCCCGCTTCAGAGCGTTCCTCATCGCGACGCTCATCTGTTTTTCTCTCCGCCTCCGCATCCCCTAATAACCTCATCTCGATGTCGCAATCCATCTCTTCGCGCATCAAACTTAACCTCCGTCTGTTAAAGGCACCCGCGGCTGGAATGCCTCGCAAGGGTTGAATGCCGGGAACCGACCGGGCCTGCCCGCCTGCGGATGACCTGCCCCCTGTGGAGCGCTTCTCAGCAGAGCACAGCCGTCTCATCCCGGCAACGGCGACGGTCTCAATAGCAAACTATGTACCAACCGGATGCAAAATCAGGAATCAAGGCGCCAAGCCTGCCGGAGGCGGTTTTTCCGATTGCGCAAGGATTCAACAGGCTACGCCGATACGTTGCGTCGGCGTCGGTGACCTTCGTAAAGGTCTAATCAAACGTGGTTTACGTCGGCCACCATTTCTTGCAGGATACTGCTACGCATTGTGAAGCAAACACGAGCTGCACACGTTTCAGGGCTGGGATTTCACTCGTCAACCTTGCATCGGGTGCCACGGTCAACCGTCCTCGGTTGGCCGTGCCTGCCTGCCCACGGCATGGCCTGATGGGGCTCTCTGCAACCAGCCGCCGGTATTCTAAACACGTCAAAGACATGCCCCATCTCGACAGCCAGACCGCCTTATCTGTGTTTATCTGCGTTAATCTGTGGTTCCATCCCCGCTTCAAGCGGCACCGAACAACGCAAGCGGTTTCATGCGGCGAAACATCTCTTGCACCTGCCCGGCCAAGGTGGTAAATTCAGCGTATTGACAGGCTGATCGAGATAGCCGATAACGGCAACCGGTCACTGGTAACTGATATGAGATGGCTTTACGGTATAAGCTGCGCGTTGTATGCAGCAGGCGCATTGTTGGGCGTGAGTGCGGTAGCGCTGCCGGCGCGCCGGCGCGGTCGCCTGACTTTGCCGCCGAAGGCGTTCGTAATGACCGGCTGGCTGCTGCACACCGCCTACGCGATCGCGCTGGGCGTGCAGCACGGCCGCCATCCGTTGGCGACACCCCACGAAATCCTGATGTTCCTCGTCTGGGCTTCGATGTTCGTCTACATCGCCGTCGACGCATTTCGGCCGGTCAAGGCGTTCTCGGCTTTCTTCGTTCCCCTCGTCGCGCTGCTCGCGATTGGAGCGGCATATCTCGATGCCGGCAGTGCGAGCCCCGCCGCGAAAGGCCTGTGGGTGAAGCTGCACGGAATGTCGGCACTGCTGGGCACAGGCGCCTTCGCGCGCGCGGCCTCGGCGGCGCTGATGTACATCATCCAGCAGCGGCAGCTCAAGGGCAAGCACACCGGTAAGCTGTTCGCCGCTCTGCCGTCGCTCGACCTGCTCGACAGGCTCAACTGGATTTCAGCGGCCGGCGGGTTCGTGCTGTTCACTGTCGCGCTCTTCTCCGGCGCCGCGCTCTCGCAGACGCTCAAGACACCCGAGCAGATACGCAGCGGCTGGATGCTCCTGGGCGTGTGCGCACTCGCGTGGGCCGTCTTCGGCATAGTCGTCTATTGCCGCCTGACGCAGAAGTTCCGCGGCCGGAAGATCGCATATCTCACACTCGCGGGACTGTTGCCGGTAGCGGCGGCGCTCGCACTGATACTGGCAACAAGCGACAGCATTCACGCAATCAGCGCGGCCTGACGGGGAGCGAACGAGCGCGGTCGAGTGACCACCGAGGACTAGTCATAGAATCGGAGATGCCGCAAGATGCAGTTGGCTGTCATAGGCATCAATCATCGCACCGCGCCGGTCTCTCTGCGCGAGCAGATGGCCTTCGCGCCCGCGCAAATGCCCGACGCCTACGCCCAACTGATCGAGCTAAACGGCGTCAATGAATCCGTCATCATCTCCACCTGCAACCGCGTCGAGATATGCACCTCGCTCAGCCCGTTCGTGTCGCCCATCGATGAGCTGACCGACTTCCTGTGCGACTTCCACAAAACCGACGCTCGCTGGTTCCAGCAGCATTTCTACCTGCACGAAGGCCGGGCGGCAGTCGAGCACGTCTTCGAGGTGGCGTCGGGCCTCGATTCGATGGTGCTGGGCGAGACGCAGATACTCTCGCAGGTCAAGGATGCCTACGCCGTCGCGCAGCAGCACAACGGGGTCGGAACACTGCTGCATCAGCTCTTTCAGCAGGCTTTCCGCGTAGCGAAGCGCGTCCGGACCGAAACCACCATCAGCCAGGGAAGGGTTTCCGTGAGTTCCGTCGCCGTCAGCTTCGCCGCCAAGATCATCGGCGACTTGGGCGGCACAAAGGTGCTTATCATCGGCACAGGCGAGACGGGCGAGCTCACGCTCGTGCATCTGCTCGAGCACGGGGCGAAAACCGCGCTCGTGGCCAATCGAACGTTCGAACGGGCAGAAGAGCTGGCAAGAAAGCACGGCGCAGAGGCCATCACCTTCGATCAACTGCCCGAGCGCCTCGCCGAAGCCGACATCATCATCAGCTCGACCGGCGCACCGCACTACGTCGTCCGCCCGGACGACGTCCGCAACGCGCTGGCACGCCGCCGTAACCGGGCGCTCATCCTCATCGACATCGCCGTCCCGCGCGACATCGATCCCGCCGTCGAGGATATCGACAACGTATACCTCTACAACATCGACGAACTTCAGAGCGTCGTCGAAGAGAATCGAGCTGCGCGCGAACGCGACCTTGACGTCTGCCGTGATATCATCAGGGGCGAAGCCCGCCAGTTCATGAGCACCTCTTCGGCGAGTATCGCAGGCCCCGTGCTCCAGCAGCTCCAGCAGGCAGCCGAGACGATCCAGGCCGATGAACTCAAACGCCTGATGGCGAAGCTCGGCAATGTCTCGGAAAAAGACCGGCAGGAAATCCAATACGCAATGCACCGGGTCGTCAATAAGATGCTTCACAACCCCAAGGCCGCGATCGGCAGGAGCACCCGCGAGGCACACGGCCCCACCGTGATAGAAGTCGTCCGAAGACTCTTCGGCCTCTCAACGGAATGACCGGGCATGACCTCAACTAGTGGGGTATGCTGGACAACCGTGAACCAGAGGCAATGCATGTTTTCAACCCGAAGCGCATGTAAGCTGATTCCTGGCCGCGTAGCGGCCGAGGCATAAAGCCTGGAGCTTCAGCCCCAGGAATCAGTTCGCATAATATCTGTGCCCTGGAGGGGCACGGCAAATGATTCTTCCTGCGCCCCTCCAGGGCTGGGATTTCACTCGTCAACCTTACCCACGGCGTTGCCGTGGGCTATCTTATTTCGCCCCTACGGGGCTGCAATCGGCCGCTGCTCCGCAGCGAAGAGAGGGGGCCTCTCCCGGACGTACCGGACGCTGATGCTCACATTCGCGGCTGACGGCCCGCAATTCTTCGCCAGCCTCAGGATTTAGCAC
>JAUWKK010000112.1 GCA_030614245.1 Planctomycetota bacterium
AAGACCAAATACTGATTCTTCCTTTCCTCATCTGCGTTTATCCGTGTTTATCTGTGGTTCCCCTTCCCTTCTTATGAAACCGCTGATGAACGCTGATGAACACAGATAAGACCAAATACTGATTCTTCCCTTCCTCATCTGCGTTCATCTGTGTTTATCTGTGGTTCCCTTTTCCTTCTTATGAAACCCCTGATGAACGCTGATGAACACAGATGATGATCTTGGTCAGTCAGCGTTCATTTGCCGCTTCGCGTATGATGCGTTTGATCTCAAGCTTCGGCTTGGCAAAATTGATCAAGAGGCATATCGACAGGCCGGTCGCCTTCAGGTAGTTCAAACACTGAGCCATGTGGATATCATTGAGAACCTTGACAGCCTTGAGTTCGACGAGAACCCTGTCTTCGACCAGCATATCCGTTGTATATTCACCAACCACTTTGCCGTCATAGTGGACATCAATATCATATTGCTGCGCCACCTTCAACCCCGCCTTTCGGAGCTCATGCACAAGAGCATTCTCATACACCTTCTCAAGGAATCCACACCCCAGCGTATTACTGACCGTGAAAGCGGCGCCGATAACGTGGTCTGTTATGCTGTTGAGCCTCAATCTACGTTCATCAGAATTCATCTGTGGTTCCCCTTCTTATGAAACCGCTGATTAACGCAGATGAACACAGATAAGACCAAATACTGATTGTTCCTTTCCTCATCTGCGTTCATCTGTGTTCATCTGTGGTTCCTTCCCTTCCTGATCCGCGTTCATCTGTGTTCATCTGTGGTTCCTTCCTTTCCTCATCCGCGTTTATCCGTGTTTATCTGTGGTTCCTTGTCTTCCCGATCCACATTCATCTGCGGTCCTCTTGTCCGCGCCTGAGCTGGATTTGTTTCAGCGCCATTCGCGGCTCGTCGCGATCGGGGCTGACGGCGATCGCACGGCGACTGACCGCCTCGGCCCGATCCCAGTCGCCCTTGTCGGCATACAGGTTGGCCAGGGCAAGATACGCACCGACTGACCGGGGATACTCCTCGACGAGCCGCTTGTATTCCTCGATAGCCTCGTCGTCCCGGCCCTTCAGGTCCAGCCAATATCCCAGAAGAAGCCCCGCCTGCGGCCGGCCCTGCGATTCCCGGAGCCATCGCCAGAGTTCGGCCTCCACCTCCGGCGCCGCCGCGGTATCGCGCGCCAGCCGTTCAAGGGCGATACGATCCATGCCCGGCTTGACGTGATCATATCCGAACCGCGCGATGATCCGCTCATTCGCCTTCGTCTTCCTCAAGAAAACCGGCGCTACCGCACCCATATGCACGGGCACCCAGTCATCGGAGGCGCGGAAGTGCCGGACGATGGACTCGCGCCGTACGAGAGCGGCGTTGAAGCCATACCTTCCCGTCAGTTCCTTCCATGCGGCGAACGATTTCTCCACGTCGGGCTCGATCATCTCGAGCGCGCGAAAGTAGAGCTCCGGGCTGAACGCGACCGGGCCGCGCGTGTCCACGAAGACCTTTCGCCCGGGGAAATCATGCCAGATAATGTAGCCGCCGAACTCGAAGGAGTTCAGCAGCGGGCCGCCAACGTCGTTCTCATCGAGGAACCGCAGCTCGCGTAGCGGATACGTGTTGGGCTTGAGGCCGATGCCGAGCCGTTCGCTCCCGGGGCGGAAGACTCCGACGGCGAGAATCGCCGCCGTCAGCAGCACGGCTGCAACGGCGCGCTGATAAGGCTTCGGCAGCATGCGACTCAGCCGCCCGCAGATGATCGACACCCCACGGCAGAGGTGAATGGAAATCCCGGGCGCATTCAAGACCGCAAAGACCGAAGCGAATCGCACTGACGTTATGGCAAGGCCGCCGAACCCGAAGAACCATGCGATATCGGTAAGCTGTACACGCTTCCAATCGGCAGCCATCCCCGCCAGGCCCAGCGCAGCCATAATCGCGAACGGCCAATGTGCATCGGAGAGATCGGCAAGCGTCATCGGCCGGCGGTCCATGAAGAATCGCTTGAAGCCGCCGCTCGCCATCGTCCTGTAATGCAAGAGGGGCAGCATGAGGGTCTCAAACCCGTACGGGTTGACAGCAGGTGCGAGCAGGCATGCTGCGGCGACTATGGCGAGAGCGCCGGTCGAGCCCGCCGGCGGGCGTTCGCTTCGGCCAATGGCGGCGTCGATCAACCGCGCGAGCACGTATCCCAGCGGGATCAGGCACCCGACGACGGCGCTGCCGTGCAAGTTGCCCCAGAGCAGCATCAGCAGCGGCGCGGCCCACACCCAGCGGGTCGCCCGCTTGCGGTATCGTTCCATCAAGAAGATCATGAGTGCGAAGCAGGCGAAACTGCCGACTTCCGGCCTGAGCGTCAGCCTCGGTGCGATGGCGATCAGGGCGAGGCCCGAGACCCCCGCGCTGGAGATCAGCCCCGCCCCGCGCGTCCGAGCAGCCTGAAAAAGCAGCCCGGCGGCAACCGAACCGATCAGCGCCTTCACGATCACCATGCCGCTCAACCCGACAATCGAGTGCAGCTCGAACGCCATGAGCTGGAACAGCCACGAATGCGAGATGACGCGCCGATCGGGCTCGGCGAACGAGAACAGATTCATGGTGGGCGCGCGGCCGCTCTCGCTGATGGCGCGGCCGGTTGCGAGATGAATCCAGACGTCCGAACTGCGCACCGGCGTCAGCCCCAGCACGAACGCCACGACTACTACGCATGCCGCCGCAGCCCAGTGCGCCAGAGATGATCGGCCTGAAGAAAGCTCGCTGTGAGTTGTTGTCAAAGGCCCATGCTCCGCCACTCGCTTAACCCATCCAGACCCAATCGACGAGGTGATTCTTAGTTTCGATTATCAGCTCTTCATAGCTGCGGTCGTCGGATACACCCACTTCGAGCACTGCGGCCCCGGCATAGCCTATCTCGTAGAGCACATCACCAAGTTCGCCCCACGGCACCGTGCCCTCGCCCGGCACCTTCCGGTTGCGAAGCCTGGCGAAATCCTCCGCAACACCTGAGTTGTCGCCCAGATGCACGTGGATAAGCCTCTCGCCGCACTGCCGCGCCATCTCGGGCACATCGCCGACTACATTCGCGTGGGCGGTATCGAAACAGATGCCGACGTGCTCCGCGCCGATTGCGTCGAGAGCACCGAGTATGAAATCGATCTCCTGCCCGATGCGGTTCTTCGTGGGGAAAGTCACGCTGCCAGGCGGCATATTAAGGATGGCGAGCCGCACATTGACGTCGGCGGCCATCTCGGCCACCCGGCACAGCGACTCGATGCTTTGAGCCATTCTCTCGGCCATCGTCGACTCAATCGCGACAATATCGCCCGGATGCACGACGGCCAGGCCGCCCGGGAAGAATTCACCGTATGCCGCCAGCGAGCGCTCGATGACGGCCAGCGCAAATGCACGCTCGGCCGGATCGAGCGACGAGATATCAGCGGGCCAGAAAGGCAGATGCACCGAGACGGCGTTGACACCAGCCGTCGGCAGGCGCTCGGCTGCGGTCTCCAGGCTGCGCCTGTACGCCTCGGGATCCTCCCGGCCCGTCTGCTCGAGCACGCGCCCGGGGATTTCCACCGCGTGGATGCGGCGGGCCTTCAGCAACTCGAGCTTCGCATCGGTCTGTTCCGACATCGCACCGATGCACACGCAGAAAATCATTCTTTGCCCTCGGCAGCCGGCTGTCGTTCACGGCTGTCACTTTGTAACACACGGGCAGCGTGAAGTCAAACTCCGGTGATGGCTTGGGTGTTGCCCCACGCCTTGGGGCATGCTGAACAACCGTGATCCACAGATAACGGATGTCTTCAACCCGAGCCGCATGCAAGCTGATTCCTGGCCGCGTAGCGGCCAAGGCGTAAAGCCTGGGGCTTCAGCCCCAGGAATCAGAGAATATAATAGTTGTGCCCTGGAGGGGCACGGCAGATGTTCCTTTGCTCCGCCCCATCGGGGCTGGGATTTCACTCGTCAACCTTACCCACGGCGTTGCCGTGGGCTTTCCTACTCCGCCCCTGACGGGGCTGCAAGCCAATGCCGGTATTCTATAACACGCCAAATACATGCCCCACCTCGGCATCCAGACCATCTTATCTGTGTTCATCTGCGTTCATCTGTGGTTCCACTCCCCGATGCCGCGAAAGACGGGATACCCTAACGGCCTGCAGGGAAGATAATTTTTCGACGTGCCATAATTCCGCTCATCACAAGCGGCACCGAACTACGCGCTGCCGGTAAGCCCCGGCCGGTTCGGCCCTTTTCGGCCATCAGCGGGAGAATCCTCAGCCCCACAGCCATATCAGGAACCTGGGGCCACTAGCCACAAGTTCTTATTATTACTCGTCTTATCACATTCAACACATCCGTCCCGCCGGAATCTTCGCATAGAAACACGCGGCAGCACTTGACAAACGACATTGCATGGAGTATTCTTAGCATGGGAATGTCTGTAAAGGCCGCTTTCGGGCGGATATAATCGGACAAGAGCCATGGCCACGTTCGTCCTGCCCATTCTGGATCAGCTCCGCTCGGAACTATTATACCTGCCGGAACGGCGGCGGCGTGAGGTCGTGGGCCGCCTCGAGGCCCTCCTGGCCGAGATCGAGCCCACCCGGCAGTATACTTTTGAGGCGATTCACCAGCGGATCACCCTTTACCCGCCGGCAGAGAACGGCTCGTTGCCGATGATGGGCGATGAACTGCTCCATGACCTGCACTACATGCTCGAGCACTTGAGCGGGACTTTCAACGTCCCCGCTGAGAGCCTCGGCGAACCGGTATATACTCTCGAGCAGGTCGCGGATATGCTCGACGTCTCTCCTCTAACAGTGCGTCAATGGCGGCACAGCGGCCTGATTGTCAAGCGATACAGGTTCGGCGACGAGAAGGAATCCGGCGTACACGAATCGGAATTGATCCGTTTTCTCAAGCTGCGGGCCAGGGCCGGCGGGCTCACCACCAGGCTGCGTCTGCCGTGCAAGAGAACCCGCGATGCGCTGTGCCTCCAAGCGGAGAAGTGCATCAGGGAACGGCGGATGCCACTTTGCATTCTCGCGGATGCGCTCGCCGCCCGCCATCATCTGCCACGGGAGGCAGTCCTGCTGACACTGCGAGAGCGCGACAAGGCGTCTCCCTATGACGTGCTCTTCCCCGACCTCGTGCACCCGCTCACGCGCGGCCAGAAATGGGAAATCCACGAGGCACGCATCGCAGGCGAGAGCATCGAGAGCCTGATGGAGAGGTTCGACCGCTCGCGCGTCGAGATACTCAGGATCGTGCGCCAGGTCAAGGCACGCCAGATACTCGATACCGTCAGCGGCTACATGCCCAATCCGCTCTACGAGCACCCGAATGTCGAAGAGATCATCCTCGGCTCAAATGACGAAGCGGCCCCGCTGAGCGAATTGGCAATGCCGGATTTCGTGGCCGATCTGACTCCCGACGATCTGCTGAACGCCGAGCAGGAATTCGATCTGTTCCGCCGTTACAACTACCTCAAGTACTGCTTGGCGGAGCTTCACGACAGCCTTCCACCGTCGCGGGTGACGGCGGCCGTGGTGGAACAGGCCTATTGCCTGCGCGATGCCGCCGTCGCGGTGCGCAACGTGATAATCGAGCGCAACACGCGCCTCGTGATCCGAATCGCGCACCGCCACTCAGGGCGATACATCAGTCTGAGTGAGCTCATCAGCGACGGCACTATCAGCCTGATGCGGGCCATCGAGAAGTTCGACTACAACCGAGGCTCCCGCTTCAGTACGTATGCAACGTGGGCGCTGATGAAAAACTTCGCCAAGAGTGTTCCCGAGCAAAACTACCGCCGCGAGCGCTATTCGACTGGGCACGAGGAACTGCTCGAAACGCTGACCGCACTGAGCGCCGACGAAGAGCGCGATGCGGTAGCGGCAGCCGAACGCGAAGTTGCCGTGCTGCGCGCAATCGAGAAACTCTCCGACCGCGAACGCGACATCATCACGTCACATTTCGGCCTGACCAACGAGAAGCCGGCAACCCTCGCCCAGATCGGCAGGCGCATGCACATCACCCGCGAGCGCGTCCGCCAGATAGAACGCAGGGCTCTCGATAAGATCAAGAATATGTTCAGCTCGTAGCCGATGGCCCGCGAGATGTTTTTGTGCGGCGTCTGAAGGCTGCTGTTACGTTTCCCGCGCCTTGATTGCCTGCGTGATGCGATCCGAAAGCGTGGTCGAATCGAAGGGCTTGACGATGTAGCTGTTGGCGCCGGCCTGGAGGGCCCCGATAGCTTCGCACCGTTTCGACTGGCCGATCACGATCACCACGGGCACGTCGTCGCCCCGGCGGCGAATGGCTTTCACCAGTTCTACACCGTCCATGTGCGGCATATCCCAATCGGAGATGACCAGGTCCACCGCGTTCTTCTGCAATATATTCGCCGCATCGATGCCGTCGGCGGCCTCGATCACGTTACTGTGGCCCAGGTCTGCAAGCATCTGCTTGAGCACCGCCCGCGTCGAAACCGAATCATCCACGATCAGAATGCGCATCGCCCGCGGGCTCCCAAACGGCGGATTGGGCGTAAGTGGTTGTACAATGTAGTTATCGGGAGCGAACGCGGCCGGTTCAGAAGAAGTTGGGAATAGAGAGCCGCGGCATTCCCCGTTCCAACGGGACCGACTATATGGGAACGGCTTCAGATCATGGGTATTACCAAATTTAAGAGGAAATTTCCGGCGTAAACGCAAAGCCCGCTTGAATCCGCTTTTCCACAAGTTATACAATGACTGCCCACAGGAACTGAACGGCCCGTTCACGGCCTGCGAGCAGCCCTCGGTGGGCCCTTGCACGAGTTTCCGGGATGCCCCGAACAGGTTTTCCACAAGTTATGCACATTTGCTGGAGCTGCCGTGACAAGACATCTCGCAACAGCCGTAATCGCTGTAATTATAGCTGTTTACCTGCTGTCCGGCGCATTTACTGCATCCGTGGCCGATTTTGGCGTTTCTCACGACGACGGAATCTACGCCGTCACGGCCAAGTCGTTGGCAGAAACGGGCGAATACCGCATCGTCAGCCTCCCCGGCGAACCGTTTCAGCGGAAGTATCCGATAATGCTGCCCGCGATCCTGTCGCTCGTCTGGCGGTTGCAGGCGGATTTCCCCGGCAATGTTATCTGGCTCAAGGGGGTATCGCTGCTGGCGGGCGCGGTGTTTCTGGCGGCGTCGTACGGCCTGCTGAGGCGGATCGCCGGTTTCAGCCGCTGGTCGGCGGTGGCGATTGTCGCCATTACGGTGCTGGCGCCGGCGACGGGTGAGGCAGCCGGCAGCGTGATGTCGTGCCTGGTCTACGGCGCGTTCGCGACGGCGGCGCTGTGGCTGATGGAGCTCGCCCGCGACGGGCGCCGCGCTTTCGCATCAGGCGCGGCGATCGGCCTGCTCGCCGGATGTGCGTTCCTGACGCGCTCGATCGGCCTCGCACTGCTGATTGCCGTCGCTCTGACGTTGATATGGCGGCGAGACTGGCGTGCGCTTGCAGTCGCCGCGGTTGCTGCCGCCATCGTCATTCTGCCCGGGAAGCTCCTCTGGACCGGCCGGACGCCGGACGTCCCGAGGGCTTATGAGTATTACGTCAACTACGGTGACTGGTTCAGGCACAGTGCGCGGGATGTAGGCTGGGGGTTCCTGCTGCGGGTGCCGGTTGTCAACCTGATTTCCGGTGCGGCTGCGATGGGACGGACGATGGTGCCGTCGCGGCTGGACCTCGACGCATTCGCAGCGTTGAAGCTTGGGGTGGGGGCCCTGGCGCTGCTCGGGATGATCGGCATGCTGCTCGGGCTGGGGGGAGAGGCGCGAAGGCGCCCGCCGGCCTGCTGGGCGATCTATCTCGTGCTGTACTTCGGGCTCGTGCTCGTCTGGCCGTTTCCGCCGCCGCCGAGGTTCATCGTGCCGGTGCTGCCGCTCGTCCTGCTGTTGTGCCGGCAGGGTCTCGCGCGGCTGCCGATCCGTGCGAATGCCTGGCGCGTTGCCGGGGTGCTCGGGGCGGCCGCGCTAATGGTGTCGTCGGGGGTAGGTATG
>JAUWKK010000240.1 GCA_030614245.1 Planctomycetota bacterium
AGATCATCCGGACGGAGCCGTCCATGTATGCACAATTACTGCCGCCGTCGTGGTACTCGGCTGCTTCTGTTGGCGATTCCTGGACGTGGAACCGGCATCCGCAGTTACCAGACAGGTTAACGGGGTCGGCCTCGAAGAACATCGGCGTATCCGCCCTGCGGGTGATTCTGGAGAGAATGAGGTCGGACAGAATGGGCGGCGCCCAGTATGATGTGAGTGCGCGCTGGGCGTTCATAACGTAGTTCGTGTCGCTCGGACACCGTAGTATGGAGTGGCTGGAGCGCGGTGGGTAGATCTTGGTCACATTGGATACACCGTAGTATGGGTCAATCCCGTCGACGTATCCCAGAGCCCACACCCATTCGTCGGCGACCCTGAGGCCGCCGGCTTTGCCGTCGCCAAGGGTCCCCATACTGGGCTGATAGTCGAAGCTGGGCAGACGTCCACCATTGATGAAGCTGGCGTACTGGATCACGTCTCGGGCGAGCGTCTTCATGTTGTTCTGGCATACGGTGCGGCGCGCAATGTATTGCATCTTTCCTATCCCGATGAATATCAGCGACGTCAGCATTGCTATGATAGTCACAACGATCAACATCTCGACCAGCGAGAAACCTGACTGGTTTGTTCGCACTTTCATTTGCCGTCTCCTTCTTGTTAGCTTGCCGAAGCCATTGCCTCAGATAGTTTTCATCTATTGTTGTCCGGCTATTGCACTGTGCTGCAGATTCACCTTGGCAGCATTGCCTTGCCGGGTGTTCAACAGTTCATCAATTCTCCGTGCGGCCTTATCGGATTCCTCCTTCATGCCTGCTTTCTTATAAGTCTGTACCAATAATCGGTGTGGGTCAAGTAGAGTTTCCTTCAAATTGATCGACCGCCGAGCCCATTGGATAGCATCATCGTTGCGTCCCAGTTGCGCGTACGCCTGCGCGAGGTGGAAGCAGCAATAGGCATCCGTGCGTGAAACACTGCCCATTACAGCCGTTTCCGACAGCTCCAGCGCCTGCTCGTAGAGATGTGTATAGTGGCTCAGATCGTGTGGATAATGCTTATCCGCGCCCCAGAAGGCGACCCGATCGTTCAGCTGGTGAGGCCACCGGCAGCGGTTGGCGATCTGGACGAGAGATGTGGCCCGGAATCCCTTGTCCAATCGCAGTCTCGCCGCCAGTTCATCCTCGCCGGGGATACTGTCCATCTGCCAGGTATTGCCCTTGTCGAGCCGTCGCTGGAGCGCCACTGCCGCAGCCTCGGCTATTATCCGGTTCCCTCGGAGCTTAGGATGGCAGTTGTCGAGGAACAGCTCGAAGTTGGCTATGCCGGTGGTCGTGCAGCGGTCGAAGAGCGCCGGTACGTCGACCAACTCGGCGTTTTCACGTTCTGCGGTATACCTGATGGCCGCGACGATGTCGGAGTCGGCCCTGCATTGGCGGGCGTCGAGGTCGCGTGCCCGGGCCAGAGACGCCCTGGCGCGGTCTTTCTTGCCGGATGCTTCGAGAGCTTTGCCGAGCGTGTAGAGCAGGCCGGCGTGTTCATCGCATATGGCTGCAGCCAGTTCCAGTTCGGTCCTCGCCTTCTCCGGATCGGTCGGCAGCGCTTCAAGGCCCGCCAGGTAGTGCTTCAGCCAGCGTCTGTATTCAACCTTCTCCAGATGATGAGGCCAAAGCGAGAGCAGCGGCGGCCAGTCGGCCAGGTTACCCGCAGGGATGCACAGGATAAGTTCGACCTTGCGTTCCCGCGCCAGTTCTGCGATGCGATTCAGATTCTTGATGAAATTCTTGAGCGCCTCGCTCCGTATGTGGGCGTGCACGTCACCGCCGACGTAATCCCTCGATACGCGGTTCTTGAAAGCGAGGATGTTGCCGAGCCCCGGCTCGACACCCTTGGGCTCGCCGCTCAACCGCATCGAGAGCCGCCAGAGGTTGTAGTAAATCGCCGTCCGGCTCAGTATGGCCCTGAATGCTGTATCGGGCATGGGGCGAATGTTAACCGTAACCGGCAGTTCGGTCTCGAACCATTCGTTGTGGCCGGCATATATGATGGCGGCGTCAACACGGTGCCGGCTCGTCATGTCGTCGAAGATGCTCACGATGAGATTAGAGGCGGCGGAAGTGATACCGCAGTTGGCTACCTGGACGTTTCCGTCTGGAATGGCTTCCCGCAGCATTGCTTCGAGCCATTCCGGAAACCCGCCTCGCGGGTTGAATGGATAGCCTTCCGTGGTGGAGCCGCCCAACGCGCAGATATTGATGCGACCGGCCGCATCAGACGTCAGGTCCTCATACACATCGGCGCGCCGCCCGGGGCCCAGGCCGGCCAGCCGCAGGATGCACTCGGCAGTTGCAAACAGACCGAATACTATGATCGCCGAAAAAAGAAGTTTCTTCTTCAACGGCAGCCGAACAGCACTCACCGGTTGCCTGGACGTTGCCTGATTGTGAAAGAGCCTGCGTTGGGATGCCGTGAGAAAAGACACACCGAACGAGCAGCCACGCCGGCAGACCCCGCCGCGTCGGCAGGCCCCGTAAATCCTCATAGCGCAACGACTTATGCTCGGCCAGATTGCCAGCGCTCTCACAGCATGACCTCGCACGTTTGCCGAAGCCGTTGTCTCTCCAATCGAAGTATACTTGCCATCATGCCTGAAGTCAAGTCCGATTCAAGACATTTTTTTACAGCCTGTAACATAATTCCACAGGAAACGGCCTTGCGAGGACACTGAATCGCAAGAGAACAAGCGGGATGTGAGAATTCCATGTTGACAGCCCAGCAGGCATTCTGTATAATAGGAAAATGATGAGGTAGTGTGTGGATTCTGGGCGATATTGCCAGATATTGAGTTTCCCACGGCAGTAAGCCCAATATCTTGAAGTGGCGCGGCGTCGAAGGATCGTTTCTGAAAGATGAGCACATTAAACAGATCTCAAACGGTGATGCACGTCTACAACTCGCTCGCACGAGTCTATGGTAAAGTCCGTAAGAACCACAAGCGGAACCCCTTCGACCAGCTCATTCTGTGCATCCTGGGGCACTGCGCCAGCGAGAACGCCGCACAAAAAGCTCTCGATCTGCTGCTCAAGGAGTACGTCGACTGGAACGAAGTCCGTGTCTGCACCGTCAGCAGCCTTGGCGAAACACTCGCGGAGGCCGGCATCGATTCGCCCATCGCTGCCGTGCTCAAGTCGGCACTCCAGGGGATATGCAAGAAACAATTTGCGGTGAACCTCGACTTTCTCATGGGCATGAAGCACGACGAAGCCCGGAAGAGCCTGACTGAGCTGGACTCGTTGCCAGAGCAGATCGTCTCGGCAATGGTGCTGGCCTGTTACGATGGCCTCCCCGTCCCGGTTGATGAAGAGCTTGCTCGCGTCATCCGGCGACTCGGCATCGTCAAGCCCAGCGCGACCATGGCAACCGTCGAGAGATTCCTGCGCAGAACCGTCCCCAAGCGCGAGTCATACAACTTCTTCCGCGTCTTTGTACGGCATGCTCGACTGGTGTGCCGGCCGGTTTCGCCGGATTGCGCCGGCTGCACTGTAAGGCGAATCTGCCGGTACGGCGTGAAAGTGCAAAAAGAAGCCCGCACCCAGCGCGATGCCGCAAAGCGCGGAAGCAGGTCCGCAGCAAAGGGCGGCGGCAAGCGTACTGCGGCCTCAAAGAAAGCCGCAAAGAACAAGACGGGAAAGGCCACGAAGAAGGCGAGTAAGGCCGGGGAAACTGCAAAAGCCCGGAGTTTGCCGAAGAAAACGACCAGGAAAGCACCGGGGGAAACTGCGAAGAAGACGGACGGACGCTAATCATCAACCTGATAAATGTTGACGGGAGCGCTCCCCTTGAACGATACATCCATGACCTTGAAGATCGGCCTGCCCAAGGGCAGCCTGGCGCAGCAGACTTTCGATCTCATGCAGCGGGCGGGCTTTCCGGTCGAAGGCAGCAGCCGCTCTTGCTTCCCGTCAACGGGCGACCCTGAGCTGCAGGCGACCGTCCTGCGCCCGCAGGAGATGTCTCGCTATGTCGAAGACAACGTCCTCGACGCCGCCCTGACCGGCCTCGACTGGATAATGGAGAACGGCTCCGAAGTCGTTGAAGTGTGCGAACTGGCCTATTCCAAGCAGACGGATCAGCCGTGCCGATGGGTCATCGCTGTGCCGGAAGCTTCGCCCATCAGGACGGTCGAAGACCTTCAGGGCAAGCTCATCGCGACCGAGGTCGTCCAAGTTACGAAGAACTTCCTGGCTGAGCTCGGCGTGGATGCCAAGGTCGAATACTCATTCGGCGCGACCGAGGCGAAGTGTTCTTTTGTGGATGCCATCGTCGAGCTGACCGAGACCGGTTCGAGCCTGCGCTCGAACAGGCTGCGGATTGTCGAGACGGTGCTGGTAACTTCAACGCGGCTGATCGCAAGCAAAGAAGCCTGGAACGACCGGTGGAAGCGGACGAAGATCGAAAACCTGGCAATGCTGCTCCTGGGGGCCCTTGCCGCCAACTCGAAGGTCGGCCTCAAGATGAACGTGCCCGTCTCATGCAAAGAGGCCGTCCTGGAGGTGCTGCCGGCGCTCAAGCGGCCTACCGTTTCGCCGTTGGCCGACGGCGACTGGTGCGCCGTCGAGACGATCCTCGACAAGAGCACCGTCCGCAGGATCATACCCGAACTGAAGCGAGCCGGCGCGGAAGGCATCATCGAGTATCCGCTCAACAAGGGGATTGCGTGAGGCCGCTCTTAGGCGGAGATGGTGATGGCTGAACGGATGACCCTGAAGCTTCCGATTCTTCTGGCCTGCGTGGCGGCTGTGTCGTGCCTCGCCGCGCTGCCCGCTCGCCGGGGGGGGGCGCGGGCGGGCGCGGGGGGGGCGGGGCGGGCTGCGCGGCCGCGCGTGGGCGTGGCGCCAGCGCGGGGTAGTTCAGGG
>JAUWKK010000258.1 GCA_030614245.1 Planctomycetota bacterium
ATAGAACGATTCTGTGCGTCCAGCCAAATCAAATATCTACAAGACGCTGGCGGCGGTCAGCCGTGATCGATATAATGTGAACGTGCAAGGTTATCTTTTCTTGGCGATATCTGATAACGTGGGTGGCACGTTCAAGCAGAGCTTGGACGTGGATGAGGCACGGCCAACGGAAGACCGTTGCCCGTGGCACCCGAGATCAACGTATCCGGCACTGATCTGGGAGACGTAATGAACGATTCGACGACCCCTGCCGCAACGACATTGCCTGACATCACCCCCAAGCCCCAGCAGGTCGAAGCTCTGCCCGGCGCGTGCATCCTCGCAGAGAAGACCATCATTCAATGCAGGAAGCCCGAGACACCCCGGCAGAAGAACACGCTCTCTCTGCTGGCCGGGAGCATCAAGGCCCACTCGGGCCTGGAGCTGGACGTCGAGCACAACGCCGATCTGGACCTCGAGATTCGGATCAGGAATCAGCCGTCTGAGGAGACGCAGGCCGGTGGAAGCATCCCGCTCGAACTCGACAAGGCTGAAGGCTACGCGCTGTCAATCGGGCCGGAAGGCATCGTGATTCGCGGCGTCGACGAGGCCGGCCTGTTTTACGGCGTTCAGACCCTGCGCCAGATCGTGCAGGCCGCAGGGAAAACAATCCCCTGCGCGCGGATCACAGACTGGCCTGACATCCCGTTCAGGGCGCTCGGCCCATTCTGCGGCGGCCACAAGGTGGACAGCAAACACCGCAACAGGGAGCTCTACGTCCAGCTTGCAGGCTATTGCGCCGCCAATAAGCTGAACCGCATCGCCTTCGAGATTGGCATGCTCCCCAATGATGACGACTTGAAGGCCTTCGGCGACTTCTGCCGGCTCAACTTCATCGAGCCTGTTCCGCTGCAACATTATCTCAATTTCAGGCGAAAGGCCGTCGTGGAGTATGTGGAGGCGAGCGACGAGGAGTTCAAGCGCATTATGGAGCCGTTCGAGCAGGCCGTCCGCCTGCTGAACCCGCAGATATTCTGCATCGCCGGCGATGAGCTCATCAACACGTTTACTTACCAGGATCGGAGCACAATATACACTCCCGAGCAACTCGGCAAGCGCCCGGCGCACCAGTGGCTGCTGCTGTGCCTGAAGCGGTTCCACAAGTACATCACAGACCGGGGCGTGCGCATGGCAATGTGGGCCGACGGTCTCATAGACGAGAGAACCTTCGAGGGCGCCCCTGCCAGTGTCTACGGCTACGGCGGAGAAGCCGACGAGCACTGTAAGATGGTGGACGACCTGCCCAGGGACATCGTCATGTGGGACTGGCAATACGAGCCACAGTCCGCGTTCCCCACGATGGATTACTTGCAGAAGAAGGGATTCGACACGATCGGGTGCCCCTTCTGGAAGGCAAATTGGAATGTCGCGCTCTTCGCAGAGTATGCCCACAGGAACCGCACAGACAAGTTCATGGGCATGCTGTGCACGGACTGGTCCGGATGCAGGTACATGGCCGCTCCTCTGGCGGGTGATTGTTTCTGGTCCGTTGGGAAGTACGCTCGCGAATACCCCGACTACCCGCCGCTGGTCGAGAAGACACGCTTCACCTGGCCTCAAGCCGATGGGCCCGCCGAAGGGGTTGTGCCCTTGCCGTTCGATGAGCATTTCGAAGCGTTCAAGACGGAGATCGCCACAAATCCCCTGCTGGATGTTGCCCCCGGCACACACAGCATAGTCATCAAGGGAGAGCCTTACACGAACGGCCGGCTGCTCGCGGCGCGCTCCATCGGGCTGAATCAGGTGAGGCTGGCTGATTACGGCGGCCTCGCCACCTACGCGGGCCGGGAAGCGGCCGTCACCTACATGGTTCAGGCCAAACCCAACTGCCATTTCACCCGCTGCATCCTCTCGCTCGAGGTGGAAGAAAGGTTCAAGAGCTCACTTGCCATCGCTGATGGGGCTGAAGGCGGTGAGTACCGGGACATCGCCCCGATCGAGCACGAAAAGGAAACAGACCTGACCCAGCACGTGGCGGGCGCCAACAGCTTTCGCTTTCGCATCAAAGGCATAAACACTCATAAAGCTCCGGCGGTGATCTTGCGGGGCATTCGGGTTGACTGCACGGTTGAGCAAGACAAGTGAGTACCATCCGGCACGCCGCCGGGAACGACCGGAAAAACTAATTGCACACTTGATTATACGTGTCTCAGTTTTTCAGGGGGCCAGTATGGGACGGTACATAGCCCCGCAAACTCGCACTCCGGAGATGGCCGCTCGTTATTGGCAATTAGGGGCAATCATAGCTTGCTGGCTTTTCGCATTGAGAGGAGACACCCAAGTATCTCAGACTCACTCCACTCACATTCAGTGACATGCTGGATGAATTCTGATCGAAGCTGTGGATCAGTCACCCACCGATCGCCCCGCCCAGGGATGCCCCTGTGGAGTTCCATCATCTCTGCGTGGGCTTTCTTGACGCGTTTCTTCAACTCTTCGTTATATCTCATTATTCTGACTGGCTTCCTTTCGAGCGGGGGGGGATAGTTGAAGACGAGCAGTTCCCCTCCCTCAATCTTCTTCTCTTTCCTGTTAGCGCTCTTGTGTTCCTTACTCACAGCACGGCGGCCGCAATACTTCCACTGTAGCTCCTCGAAATGCCACTTGGGGTCTGAGTAGCGTTCCCGGACCTCCTGGCAGACGTCGTACGAGATCATCACCTTGGCCGGGGTTGCGTCGAGCGCTTTGGCCAAGCGGCTGTGGCAGTCGAACGTGAACGATTTATCGTAGAGCTTGTCGGTCGGATGGCAATCGCTCTCGCGGATATAGGGCGGATCGGCGTAGATGAAGGTCTCCTCGGTCGCGCCCTTCAGGCAATGCTTGAAGTCCAGGCACGTGATATTCACTCCGGCGAGTTTCTCCGATATCAGCCGCATGTGTTCGAGCTTCTTCTCGATGTTGTTCCAGCCCTCGGGATTGCTGAAGTATAGCCTCGACTTACGTTCAGGGTCGAAGACGACGCGGCCGCCCCAGACTGTTCGGTTGAGATAATAGTATTGCACGGCCCGTTCGAGCAGGTGATCGTCGCCGGTTGCCTCCATTAGTTTGCGGCGTCCTATCAAGTCGTTGAAAATCTTGCGCCGGTCGCCGTCGAGTTTGCGGCATTCCTTGGCGAATGCGTCGAAGTCGTCGCGAAGCGTCTTGTAGAGGGCGTACAGGCCGGGGTGAAGGTCGTTGATCCAGCTCTTCCGCGCTCGAGGCAGTTGGAAGAACATCGCTGCGCCGCCGGCGAATATCTCGCGATAGTCATTGTATTTCGCAGGGGCGTATTCGCGCAGGTACTTCGCCACGCGGCTCTTGCCGCCCGGGTACCGGAGCGGCGATTTCAGCGGCCTCTGCTTCACGTTTGCCTGGAACAACTCTCTCAATTCGATATCACCCCAATCCGCCGAACTTGTTCGGCCCGAGAGTGTATACGCGCCGCAGGCCGGGCTTCCCTTCGTGGCTGGCCACTATTCTGCCGACGAAGATCGTATGATCGCCCGTGACGATGGATGATGCGAGCCTGCACTCGAAGTTCGCCACGGCGCCGCCGATGAGCGGCGTCTCGATCTTGCTCGACTGCAGCGGCTCGAGGCCCGTCTCGGCGAACTTGTCGTAGTCGCGGCCCGAATGGGTTCCGCAGAATATCATCGCATCGGTCTGCTCCTCCGAAGGGTAGGCGATCACGAACTGGGCGGAGTTCCTTATCAGATCGTGGCTGTAGCGGCTGTGCCCGACCGAGACAGCCATCATGGGCGGCAGGTGCGAGCAGAGCATAGTCCAGCCCAGCGTTATGATATTCGGCTTGCCGGCAGCATCGGCGCATACGACCAGCACGATCTGCTCGGGATACTTGCGTTTGATAGCTTCGAGATACTGGACCTCTTCCATGGCTGGCCTCCGGGGAATCCCTCGAACTCGTTGCGGGCAGGAGTGTATAAGAAAAAGGTACACCGTGCAAGCGCGTAACCGGAGCCGGTTGCGTTGTGCCCCCGGGACCGTGGCATGTTGCGGTGGCTTTACGTGGGGCAGGCCATACCATAGGCAAGCATGCTTTCCAGCCTGCCAATACTACCTGGCACTATTTCGCCCCTTCAGGGCTGAAATCTCGCTCACCAACAATACCCACGGCGTTGCCGTGGGCTATTCTATTACGCCCCTGACGGGGCTGCAATCCAAATGCGGTATTTCATCTTATCTGCGTTCATCTGCGTTTATCTGTGGTTTCACTCGCTTCAGGGCTGAAATCTCGCTCACCAACAATACCCACGGCGTTGCCGTGGGCTATTCTATTACGCCCCTGACGGGGCTGCCGGTTGCCGGCGGTATTCCAGACACGCCATGCATATTCCCCATCTCGGTATCCAGACCCTCTTATCTGTGGTTTCACTCGCTCTGCCGGGTGCCACGGTCAACCGTCTTCGGTTGGCCGTGTCCGCCTGCCTTGCGCGGTGCTGCCCCTCCAGTCGCTTGCATCTTGCGGGTTCGGGTGCTAACATGCCTTTAATGTTGCAGCAAGGAAAGCCAATGCGGAACCGGACAGTCTGGATATTGCTTTCGGGCGTTGTGCTCTGCGGGTGCGGCGGCTCTCGATGGAAGCCTGATGCGC
>JAUWKK010000028.1 GCA_030614245.1 Planctomycetota bacterium
CCTGCACGATCGCCTCACCTATTCCCTTGCCGATCGAGCGATACCAGTCACCGGAAGCCTCGATCCCGGCCGCCTTCCAGAGCTGCACCTCTTTCTTGTGCGTACCGGAGTTGTCGCCGCGTGAGACGAACGCCGATCTTGCCTGTGCGATCTTCTTCAGGGCTTCGGCGGCTGACTCCATCCCCTTCACGCCGGCAGGGTCGGCAGCCGGGCCGAGGATGACGAACTCGTTGTACATCACAGGGCGGCGGTTGACGCCCCAGCCGTCAGCCACGAACTTCTCCTCGGCGGCGGGTGCATGCACGAGCACGACATCGCAGTTGCCGTCGGCCGCCGTTCGCAGCGCCTTGCCGGTGCCCATTGCCATCACGTGCACCTCGACGCCGGTCTTCTTCTGAAAATGCGGCAGTAGGTAGCTCAGCAGGCCGGAATTCTCCGTCGAGGTAGTCGTCGCAAGCCTGATGCTGCGGGCCGGCTTTTCGCCGCATCCTGATAGTATGCAAGTCGTCGGCAGGACAACCGCAAACAGCATAGTACGAAATGTCATCAGCTCTTAACCTTCCTCGATCTCGCCGGCATATTCGGCGGCGTCGGTGATTCGTCTCGGATGGGTGTAAATGCTGGCACGGCCGGGCCTTACGAAGCCACAAAGGGTGATGTTGCAGCGGCTTGCAACATCGATCGCCAGCGACGTTGGCGCCGAGACCGCCGCTATCAACTCGATACCCGCCCTCGCGGCCTTCGCGGCCAGCTCGAGGCTCACGCGCCCCGAGAGCACCGCTCCGCAGCCCTGAGTGGGCACCCCGGCCAGGAGGCATTTGCCGACCGCCTTGTCGAGGGCATTATGCCGCCCCAAATCCTCGGCGAGCGCGATGATCTCGCCATCAGCCGAGAATATGCCTGCGGCATGTGTGCCGCCGGTGTGCGCGAATATCTTCTGGCTCGAATGCATCCTGTCGGCAACTTCGTTGAGGATGCCGCCGGGCACCTTGAGCGTGTCGCCTGCAGCCTCGAGGCCCGAGATGATGGTCTCGACGTCGGTTGTCCCGCACATGCCGCACGAGCTTGCGACTATCAGGTTCCGCCGCGATTCGAGATCGGTCGGCGGCTCGAGCAGCCGCACTCGAACGGCGTTCGGGTCGTCATCGCAGATCGAGAGGACGGCGATGTCATCCGCAGACCCGATCAGCCCTTCCGAGAAGAGGAATCCCACGGCGAACGGCTTCAGGTCGCAGGGCGTGCACATCAGCATATAGCTGCCGACGCCGTCTATGGTCAGCGTGACGAGTTCCTCGACAACCACGCTGCATTGCTCTCGCTTCGGCGGTTCGCCGGTCTCTGAAATCCGAAGCACGTGAACACTGCGCGTGGACGCATCGATTTCGCTCGTGTTGTCTGCTTGAGGATTGCCGCTCATCGTGAGGCTTCCTCGCCTGTCAGTGAATATCCAGCCTGTGAAGCATGAAGATGATGTGCTCCATCGTCTTGAGAATTTCTGCCATATATTCTTCGACGGCGCTGACGCTGCCGGGCAGTGCGTATACCTGCATCGTGCCCCCGACGCCGGCGACGCTGCGGCTGAGCAGCGCGTTGGGTTTCTTCGAGCCGAACTTGACGCGGATGTTCTCCATTATGCCGGGGATGATCCTGTCGCAGACTTCGGAGACGACCTCGGGCGTGATGTCTCTGGGGCCGACGCCCGTGCCGCCCGTCGTGATGACGACGTCGGCGCCGCCATCGCGCGAGCCGGCCAGTTCATTGCGAAGCCGCGCGGCGTCATCGGGCAGGATGACCGTCTCGATCTTCGCGTGCCAGCGTTTATCGCTGAAGAATGCCTCGAGCAGTTCCTTCACTTTCGGTCCCGACTTGTCAGCATATTCGCCGGCGAAGGCGCGATCGCTCAGCGTGATAACCCGGAATGCCAGGTCCCTCGGCAGCCACTCGATGGCGTCGTTCGCCCTGACCTTGCCGCCTCGCACAACGCGGGTGAATATCCCCTCCTTCGGCATCACGCACTTGCCGACCTCTCGGAAGATGACGCAATCATCGCCGTGGCATTTCTTGCCGATCTGAGTGACTTCGAGCTCGACGCCGCCGATGCGGAAGCGATCCAGCACGGCCACGTCGGCCAGCCTGATGCCCCTCGTGGCGATGTTCTCGGCAAACTCGCCGGGGCCTATCTCACGGCCCATCTGCCGGGCAAAGGTCTCGATGCTTTCCTGGTCGAGCAGGCTCACCTGCCGATGCCACCGGCCCGCGTGCGCGTCGCCGAGTATTCCATTTTCATCAATCACAATCTCGGCCACGGGCTTTTTGATAGTGCCTTTGGCCTCCGAGACGTTCACGGATACAACTTCGCCTTTAGTCGACATCTTCTTTCGTCTTCTCCAATAGCCTTATCTCGCCGATCTGCATCTGTTTGTCCACGGCTTTGCACATATCGTAAACTGTCAGGAGTGCGACGGCCACCCCCGTGAGAGCTTCCATTTCGACGCCGGTTCGACCGATACACCTGATCTCGCTCTCGGCGGTCACGCCGCCTTCGAAGACGCTCAGCCGGACATCAGCCTTGTCCAGAATCAGCGTGTGGCACAGCGGTATGAGTGCGGCAGTGCGCTTGGCGGCCTGTATGCCGGCTACCTGTGCAACAGTGAGCACGTCGCCTTTCTTGATCAGGTTCTCGCGTATCAATTCGAGCGTGGCGGCTGCGAGCGTTATTCTCCCAGCAGCGCGAGCAATTCGCCGCTGGGGCGTCTTGGCTCCCACGTCAACCATTCTGGCTCTGCCGTTCTCATCGGTGTGCGAAAGCTCGTCCATTATCATCCTCCGATCCCGTGCATCCAGTTGTGCTTGCAGGCTCCGCCGGCCTCGGGTTTCTCGCGGACGGCGCGTTCGAGCGCTTGAGCCGCCCCCAGTTCGCGCACGCTGAACGAAATATCCGAGAAGAGGCACGGCCTGATCGCCCCCTCGCTCGACAGCCGAAGGCGGTTGCAGCGCTTGCAGTCGCCGCCGGAGCCGCCCTCCACAACGGAGAAACGACCCGCCTCGAAATCCATCAGGTGAATGTTCCTCACTTCCAGCCCTGTGCTGCGGCCGAACTCCTTCACGCTCTTCGCGTCCACCTCCGGGTAACACTTCCCGACGACGCAATTGAGCTTTATCGGGGTGAGCCCCGCCTTCCCAGCGGCCTCGATGCCCGCAAAGACCCGCGCAATCTCTCCGCCGCGGGTTATCTCCCTGTAGCGATCGGGATCGGTCGTATCGAGGCTGATGTTCACGCGGTGCAGTCCGGCATCAGCGAGGGGCTGCGCATACTCGGCCAGAAGAGTCCCGTTGGTCGTCATTCCGAAGTCTTCGATGCCGTCAATGGCCGCGATAGCTCTTACCAGTTCGACGATGCCGCGTCGAACGAGCGGTTCGCCGCCCGTCAGCCGAACCTTCCTGATGCCGAGGTCCACTGCGGTCCGGATGACCTCGACGACCTCCTCGAACGAGAGGATGTCCTCGTGCCGGAGCAGCTTCAGGCCCTCGGCGGGCATGCAGTAGACGCAGCGCAGGTTGCAGCGATCCGTCACGGATACCCGCAGGTATGTGATTTTCCGGCCGAAACGGTCAATAATCACAGCCTGCCCCTGATTGAGACGAAGTCCACCGTGTCGCCCGCGGAAAGGCTGGTAACGCCACTCGACACGACGAAGAATCCGTCGCTTTCCAACAGAGCCAGCAGATGTGCGGAGCCGTGATATTCAACGGCCACGGCCGTTCCGTCCGGCAGAAGCCTGCATGGAATGTACTCGGTGCGTCTGCCCTTGTGGCGCTGAAAATCCCGCCCGAGCGGAACTTCAAACTGCTTGATACAGGACCTGCCGCCGACCATCAGCCTGGCCGCGCGCAATACGAACAGGTGGAACGTTACATACACCGAAACCGGGTTGCCGGGCAGCCCGAAGGCGGCGGCCTGCGGCGAGGAAGCGAAGGCGATCGGCCTGCCGGGCTTGACGGCCACGCGGCCGAAATGAAACTTCAGACCCTCTCCGCCGAGCGCCTCGCCGACGAAATCGAAGTCGCCCATTGAGACCCCGCCCGAAAACACGACGATATCCGACCGACCGAGCGCCTCGCGCAGCGCCGAGACAGTCGCATCCCGCTCGTCAGGCACAACCTCGTTCTTGACGACTTCCAGCCCGTGCATCCGGCAGAGCGCATCCAGCATCGGGCCGTTCGTGTTCATTATCTTGCCCGGCACGAGTTCTTCGGGCGAATCGACGATCTCCTCGCCGGTCGAGATGATGCTGATGCGGATGGGCCGAGCGACCTCGACTTCGGAGATGCCGCAGGCGATGATGTTCGCGATCTCCAGCGGCCCGAGCACGGCGGGCGCGTGCAGGATCACGTCACCGCTGCGGACGTCCTCGCCCTGCAGGCAGATGTTGGACATGCTTTCGCCTTTGAGAACGCGAACGACGCCGTCGGCCTCGGACGTGCGCTCGACACGTATTACCTTGCCCGAGCCTTCGGGCACGGGTGCGCCCGTCATCACCTTGAGGGCTGTGCCGGGTTGGAGTTTCCGTGTGGGCACTTCTCCGGCCGCGACGCTCTCGATTACACGATATTCATCTCTATCGTCCCCCGCCGGTATCGCGTAGCCGTCCATCGCGGATTTATCGAAGGGCGGCAGATCGAGGCGGGAGGCCTGATCGGCCATCAACGTCCGCCCCAGCGCCTGCCCGATGGCGACGGTCTCGGTCGGCACCCTGATGTCGGCGAGCGCCTCGTCAACAATCTCAAATGCTTCGTGCAGGGTGATCATGTCTGCGTATTCAGGCATCGGACTGGTCCTCATCAAAGAGCGCCGAGAAACGTTCATCGGCGAAGTCCGCAACTTCCCGGTCGAGGCGCCTGAAGGCATCGAGCATTCGCCGCCCCTCCTCGCAGAGGGATGAGCCGCCGCCGTTGCAGCCGCCTGCCCGCCGGAGCACGAGCGTCCTGCCCAGATGCTTCTCGGCGGCGCTTATCAGGTTCCACGCGTATCGATAGCTCATGTTCGCGGCTCTCGCGGCATCCTGCAACGAGCCGAGCCGATCGACGTTCTCGAGCAGGCGGGCCAATCCGGAGCCGAAGACGTGCGAACCGGACTTCTCGAACCACACTTTCGTCCGCACCTTCGGGCTACGGCCGAAAAAGTGACGCCTGTGTTCCGCCATAATCGAGCGCACTGCGTCAATGATTTCCTTCGACTCGATCGCTTTCTGCAAGGGTCTCTTCCAGCTTGCCGGGGAGACATCTGCTGCTATGAGCAGATCGGCTTTCGCCTTGAGTTGCCGCGTATCCTCGCGGAAGCGCGTTACTCCAGGAATGCCGTCAACAAAGATCGTGATGTCGCCGTGATTCTCGAGCGCCCACTGGTTACACTCGACAACGACGTGCTCCGCCGATTTGCGGGACGCATCCATGAAAGATTCCAACTCATCGAGCGTGCGGAAGAAGTTGCCGGGCTTGTCGGCTCTGGGCTTCCCGTGGCCGTGCTTTGCGTAGATGCTCGCGGGCAGCGCTTCGCAGAGCCGGAGGGCGAGAGTAGTCTTGCCGACGCCTCTTCCGGCGCCGCAGATGACCCATACCAAGCCCATCAAAAGCACCCCAGGCCGCAGTCGCGAATCTTGGTGTCGATGTGAGTGAGCAGCTTGCCCATGTGCCGGATGGTGATGCCGAGGTTGCCCGCAATCGCCCGAGCGGTCTCGCACGGTATCCAGCCGCCCGCGTAGATTGTCGTCGTGTCGCTCTTCGTGCGCTCCTCGCATTCGAGCACCTTGACGTCGGCGCTGCCGTCCGTGACGAGTTCGAGTTCGATGGCTTCCTTGTCGAAGAAATCGCGAAGCTGCTTTTCCATCGAAACCGGAACGTCCAGTTTGGCTTTCATCTTGCTTCCTCGCTGTTCAACTCCAACCGAAGACAATAGCCGCCTTCCGCCAGCCAGTATGTGTTTAGCTACGCAGAGATATCCGAAGGGGCGGCAGACCGTAACCACGCAGGGGTAACACTTCTCCGTGGGGCAGGCTTTCCAGCCTGCCGATTCGCGGCATTACTGCGCCCCGTTGGGGCTGGGATTTCACTCGCCAACTATACCCACGGCGTTGCCGTGGGCTGTTATACCTCGCCCCTGACGGGGCTAAAACCCAATGCCGGTATTCTAAACACGCTGAACACTTCCCCCAGCAATGGGGAAGAAACGGAGTTTCACGTCTTGCTCTCACGCCAGCCGTCGAGGTCCTGCGGCGTATTGATGTTGGCGAAAGCGGCATCATCGTCGAAATGCACGGTGCTGACGCCAAGCTGCCGCCAGACGTTCCGCACTCTTCGCTCGCCGCTGTCGATTGCGGCTGAGATGGTGCCGAGCGAATCGATATGCACAACCGTGCATAACGAATGCCAAAAAGAAGAGGCCGTCTCGGCGACCATTACTGCCGACTCTCCGGCCACGAAGGCGTCGATCAGTGCCGTTATCTCGCCGGCCGAGATGCCCGGCAGGTCGCACGGCACGAATATGACCGCGCCGCACCGGCCATGCAGGTAGGTGAGAGCGGCCTCGACACCGCCCGGCGGCCCGATGCCGGTCCGGATGTCCGCGACAATCTCTCTGCCGCACCGCTTATACGGCTCGGGCTCGTTGGCGCTGATTATTATATCCTCGATGCCCGCTCGTTCAAGCTCCGAGATGAGGCGCTCGACTATGGTAACACCATCGGCGACTTCGAGCGCACCTTTCGCAATGCCACCGAGCCTCGTGGCCTTGCCGCCGGCCAGGATCGTTGCGGCTATCGATGCTCTTGACGTCTTTTCGGCCATCTCAACCGTATTGCTCCACCATCTCGCGGCAGACGGATTTTATCCCGATATTCACCGGACAGACGTCGTCACAGCGTCCGCACAGGTAGCATGTGACGTGCCCCCAGCGCGTGACGTCGGCTGCAAGCCTGTGATGGATGCGGCGGCGGGTTCTGATCGCTTCTTCGCCCATCGGGTTGTGGCCACTGGCCTCGCGCATGAAGCCGTCGAGCTGGCATGAGTCCCACATGCGCCAGCGCTCGATCTTGCCGTTCGCCTCGCGGTCGAAGACCTCGAAACACGTGCAGGTCGGGCAGACGAGGTTGCAGGACGTGCATGCGATGCAGCGGTCGGAGACGTCTTCCCAGAATTTCTCGGGCACCTTGTCGGCCAGGATTAGCCTGGAGGCGGCCTGGATGAGTTCAAGGTCGTCTGTGGGCAGCGCGTCGGATTCCTTCTGCAGCGCCTCGAGCGCGCCATCGGCGGCATCTTCGCCGGCGTCGATGCCGTCGACCAGACCGCGGCCGGCATCGGAGTATGCAGCAACGATGAACTTGTCGCCGTCGGAGATCACCTCGATGTCGCACTTCTCGCCTGCGATGCGGAGGAAGTTCCCATCGGCGCCGCAGCGCCCCGAGACACTGACGACAATCGAACCGTCTCGCCCGGCGAAGTAGATGTCGTCGCGATAATTCGCGTCGAAAAACCGGTCGATGAACTCAAGGCAGTCGGCATCCTGCGCGGTGAAGCCTACGACGAAGAGCGGCTTTCCGCGCGCCGCGGCCATCTCGACAGGCGTCGACGCCATATCGGCATCGGCAGTGAGCAGCTTCTGCATCTGCGGGAAGAAGACACTCGTAATTTTTGTGGGCACAGCGCCGCCGGCGAGCGCCAGGGGGCCTTCATCCGGTTTCCCCAGAGATCTGGTGCCGTCGTGCAGTGCGATGGGCACGCGTACGTCATAATCGGATTCCAGGCACTTGAAGAACGCTTCCAGTTCCTGAACGGTTAATCTCTTCACGAAGCGCTCCTTATCTTTGCGGCACAAACCTTATATTCGGGGATTTTCGCAACGGGATCGAGGGCATTGATGGTCAGCCTGTTGGCCGGACCCTCTTCGAAGTGGAACGGCATGAAGAGCACGCCCTTCACTACGACGTCTGTGACGCGCGCCATTGCTTTGACTTCGCCTCGGCGCGTGGTGACGAATGCCCACTGCCGCTCGCCGATGCCGAGTTCCTTCGCGTCATCGGGATGGAGCTCGAAGTAGGGGAACCTCTCCTCGCGGTCGAGCAGCCTCGAGCGCCTGGTCATGGTGCCTGTATGGAAGTGGAAGTAGCATCGGCCCGTCGAGAGCACGAAGGGGTACTCTTCGCAGGGCAGTTCGACCGACGGCGTGTATTCGGCGGGCATGAACATCCCGAGGCCTCGGGAGAACTTGCCGGCGTGCAGCACGGACGTGCCGGGGTGCTCCTTGTCGAGACACGGCCACTGAAGGCCGACCTTGTCGATGCGATCATACGATATTCCGCCGTAGATCGGCGTTACGGCGGCGATCTCGTCCATGATATCGCTCGGCGAGCCGTACTGCATGCCATCGTAGCCGCAGCGCTTTGCGAGGTCGCAGAGGATTTCCCAGTCGCTCCTGGCTTGCCCGACGGGCTCGACAGCCTTGCGAACTCGCTGCACTCGCCGCTCGGTGGACGTGAAAGTGCCGTCTTTCTCGGCATAGCACGCCGCAGGCAGGATAACGTCCGCGAATTCGGAGGTCGGCGTCGGGAAGATGTCCTGTACGATCACGAACTCGAGCCTCTCGAGTGCCTCCCTGACGTGGTTCTGATCGGGATCGGACATCATCGGATTCTCGCCGAGGATGTAGAGCGCCTTGAGCTCGCCCTCGGCGGCGGCGTTGATGGCGGTGGTGACGGTATGCCCGACCTCAGCGGGTAGGTTCTCGACGCCCCAGGCTTTCTCGAACTTCTCGCGGGCCGCCGGATCGGTCACCTTCTGGTATCCGCTGTAGACATTGGGAAGAGCGCCCATGTCGCACGCGCCCTGAACGTTGTTCTGTCCGCGGAGCGGGTTGACACCGGTGCCCGGCAGGCCGACGTTGCCGGTGAGCATTGCCAGGTTGGCGCAGCTCTTAACGTTGTCGACGCCGTGCGTGTGCTGGGTAATGCCCATGGAGTAGACGATCATCGCCTTGTCGGCAGCGGCGAACATGCGCGCCGCTTCGATTATTTCGTCGGGCGTGATCCCGCAGATTTCGGCGGCCTTCTCAGGCGGATAGTCGGCTACGATCTTCTTAAGTTCATCGTAGTTCTCGGTGCGGGTCTCGATGAACTTCTTGTCTTCGAGGCCCTGGGAGATGATGACGTTCATCAGGCCGTTGAGGAATGCGACGTCGGTTCCGTTCTTGCAGCGAATGTGCATGTCGGCGATTCTGGCCAGGCGTATTCTGCGGTTGTCGGCGACGATCAGCTTCGCGCCGTTCTTCTTCACGTTGTTGATGATCCTCGTGCCGATCAGCGGATGCTGCTCGGGCGTGTTCGAGCCGGTCACCAGTATGCAGTCTGCCTGCTCCATGCACGAAATGGAGTTGGTCATGGCTCCGGAGCCGAAAGTGGCGGCGAGGCCGAGAACGGTCGACGAGTGACAAAGCCTGGCGCAGTGATCGACGCTGTTGGTCTTGAACACCGCTCGGGCGAGCTTCATCATGAGGTAGTTTTCTTCGTTGGTAGTCTTGGCCGACGAGAAGAAGGCAACTGCGTCGTTTCCGTGCCGGGCCTGGATATCCTTGAGCTTTTCGGCGATGAGGCCGAGCGCTTCATCCCAGGATGCCGGCTCGAGTTTGCCATCCTTGCGGATGAGCGGCTGGGTGAGCCGGTCGGGATGATTGACGAAGTGGTGGGCGTTCCAGCCCTTTACACAAAGCTGTCCCTGCGCAACGACGTGCTCTCCGGCGGGCTCGACGCCGATGAGCTTGCCCTCATCGTCCACAACCAGGTAGAAACCGCATCCGGTGCCGCAGTACGGGCAGGTAGTGATGACTTTTTTCATATTGCACCCCTCAAACCGGCGACCTGGTCCAAAGTGAATACGGGGCCGTCGATACAGCAGTAGAGATGCTCGATCGTGCAATGGCCGCACTTCCCGACGCCGCATTTCATGTAACGTTCGAGCGAGACAACGATATTCTCGTCGCTGATGCCTTTCTTATGCAGTTCGATGATGACGAACCGGTACATTATCGGCGGGCCGACGATGATCGCTGTGGTCTTGTCGGGGGCGATCGCCAACGGCGGGATCAGCTTGGTGATAACGCCGACGTTGGTGTCCCAGCAGGCTCCTCCGGGGACGGCATCGACCGTCAGGCGGCAGTCGAACTTGTCCGAGCTCTGCCACAGTGCCAGTTCGTCTTTGTAGAGGACGTCGTCGGGTGACTTTGCCCCGTAGAGAATGGTCACGTCGGCGAAGTCGCCGCGGCAATCTTCGACGTACTGGATCATCGCCCTCATCGGAGCGAGACCGCAGCCGCCGGAGATCAGCAGCAGGTTACGGCCTTTCATACCTTCTGTATCGAAGAACGTGCCGAACGGGCCGCGCAATCCGACCGTATCGCCGGGTTTCAGCTCGTGCATGGCATTCGTCAACGTTCCCGCATTGCGGACACCCATCTCGAGATAATCGCCTCGGGTCGGCGAAGACGACACCGAGATAGGCGCCTCTCCGATACCCAGCAGCGAAACCTGCATGAACTGCCCGGGCTTGTGGCCGAAAGGCTGCCCATCGACACGCACGAACCTGAACAGTTTCTCGCTTGGCGTCAGATCGCGGACAGACTCCACTCGGCACATAAACGGGCGATAGAGCACGAGTCCGCGGTCATCGGCCTTTGAAGCAGCCGCTGTACTCATATTGTACATATCCTTTGTGTAATCAGAAAACCCTCGCACTGCGCCCCGGTGAAGCAATGTGGCGAGGATAACATCTTGCCCTGCGACTCCTAATGCGGCTCACTTTCGGCCCCGATCACCGGCCCACGGGATTATATTGTTTCTCGTGCAAATTTCAAGGCCCGTTTCCGGCGCTGCCGGATCCTCTGCCTTGACAAGACAACGCAATTCCAGCAAGATAGCACAGTCACACAGGAGGAGTAGCACATGGCTGAGAAAGAATTAGGCGTGCTCGTTCACGGGGCTGGAGTGGTCTCGACGCAGCACATTCAGGCGTTCAACAAGAATCCTCACACGCGGATAGCGGCCATATCGAGCAGGAAGCTGGCCAGTTGCAGGGCCCGCGCCGAAGAGGCCGGCCTGCGTGACGTCAGCTTCTACGACGATTACGAGAAGGCCCTGCGGCACGAGGGAGTCGATATCGTGTCCGTCTGCACTCCGCAGCACGTCCACGCGGAGAACACGATCGCCGCGGCCGAGGCCGGCAAGCACATCGTCATAGAAAAACCCGTCGCAAACAGCCTGAATGAACTCCGCATGATGCGCGATGCCGTCCGCAAGGCCGGAGTGAAGACCGTCGTCAGTTTCGTCCTGCGCTGGAACCCGCTGTTCGAGACGATAAAGGCGATGATAGCCGACGACGCGCTCGGCAGGGTCTACTACGTCGAAACCGACTACGAGCACAACATCGGAAGCGCATGGACCGGCTACCAGGATACGCGGACGAAGACGGGTGGCGTCAGTTCGATGCTCATCGGCGGATGCCACGCAGTTGATGCGGCCCGATGGTTCGCCGCACCCGGGCGTTACGAGACGGCCGACGTGACCGAAGTCTTCGCGTACTCGGGTGGATGGCGGAAGGGGAGCAATGTCGAGTTCAACTACATCATCAATGAGTTCCGGAGAATCGAGAATCCCCTCGAATACGACGGCCTTGAAGTCTTTATCATGAAGTTCGACAATGGCACAGTCTCGAAGGTCTCGGTCAATAACGATTGCGTGATGCCGTACAAGTTCCCGATCAAGATATTCGGCAATCGCGGGACGATCCGCGACAACCGTATCTGGTCGCACAAGTTCCCCGGCCAGAAGGATTGGGTCGAGCTGCCCACCATCCTGCCCGACAGCGCCAGCGTGGAGCACCATCCGTTCCAGGGCGAGATGGATCATTTCGTGCAGTGCATCCTCGAAGACAGGGAATCGCACTGCAATCTCGAGGATGCCGTCAACACCCACGAGATAATCTTTGCAGCGCAGCGGTGCTACCAGACGCATCAGCCCGTGAAGCTTCCGCTTTCGCAGGCATTCAGCTTATAAGGATAGAACCAATGAGAAAGTATTGGACACGCAGAGGGTTTCTGAAGACATCCGGCGCGGCGGCGATTGGCATCGGCCTGGCGGCCGACGTTCTCGGCGGCGAGACGGCCGCCGCTCCAAGCGACAGGCTCAACATAGGCACAATAGGCTACGGCGGCCGCGGCCGCGGGCACACCGCCGTAATGCTCCGCCGCAAGGATGCAAAGGTAACGGCAATCTGCGACGTCGATAAACGGCGCGTAAAAGCCGGTGTCGCAGCCTGCAAGGGCACCGCTACCGGGTATCACGACTTCCGCAAGCTCATCGATCACAAGGACCTCGATGCCGTCATCGTGGCGACGCCGCCGCACTGGCATACGCTCCAGGCGGTCGCCGCGTGCAAGGCCGGCAAGGACCTCTTCATCGAGAAGCCGCTGACAATATGGCCGGGCGAGAGCCAGGCTATCGTGAGGGCCGCGAAAGAGAACAAATCGGTCACGCAGGTCTGCACGCAGATTCACGCGAGGGAGAACTACCATCGGGTCGTAGAGATCGTGCGCTCCGGCATCCTCGGCAAGGTCAACGCCGTCAGGACGTTCTTCAAGCTCGGCCAGACGCGCAGGGGCATCGGCACGGCCCGCAACAGCGCGCCCCCCCCGTATCTCGACTGGGAGATGTACGTCGGCCCGGCCCCGATGCGGCCGTATAACCGCCTGCTCAACGCCGGGGCGGCGATCGACTGCTCGTTCATGGAGTTCACCGGCGGCTGGATGCCTGGAATGGCCCCGCATACCATCGATCTGCCCGTCTGGGCGCTCGAGCTGGGGCTGCCCAGCCGCGTCAATTGCACCGGAGGGCGGTTCGTCCTCGAAGGCGCCGGCAACGAACCCGACGTCCAGGAAGCACAGTTCCAGTATCCCGATCGGACTATGACCTGGATGATGAACCTGACCAACAGCTACGGCTGGAACTTCCAGGGCAGCGGCGGACGGACCCGCCGGTTGGGCGTTTACTTCCACGGCGACGAGGCCACGCTATACGCCAATTACGGCATGTATAAGGTGATCCCCGAGGGCAATCCCAAGGCGCAGCTCAAGCTGCCCGAGAAGACGCTCCCGAGATCGCCGGGCCACCACGAAGACTGGATACGCTGCATCAAGAGCCGCAAACAGCCGAGCTGTAACGTCTTCTACCACCACAACGTGAATATGCCCATCGCTCTGGCTAACCTCTCGATGAAGCTCGGCAGGTCGATTCAGATCGATACGAAGACGGGCGATGCAATCCGTGACGAAGAGGCCGCTGGAGCGTATCAGCCCAAGTATCGCAAGCCCTGGAAACTGTCCTGAAAGGAGATTGAAGACGGCACTTCGCCGCATTCGGACCACTCTTATCTGTGTTCATCCCTGCCATAGGCAGGCGGGTGCGTTGATCTATGGTTCCATCCCCGCCTCAAGTAACTCCGCTCATCACAAGCGGCACCGAACAACGCAACCGGCTCCGGCTGAGTCTGACCTCCAATCGTGGGGAATGCTGGCCAACCGTGCTCCAGAGGCAATGGGTGTTTCCAACCGCAATCGCAGGCAAGCTGATTGCGGGCCGCGTCGCGGCCAAGGCGTAAAGCCTGGGGCTTCAGCCCCAGGAATCAGACAATATAATAGCTGTGCCCTGAAGGGGCACGGCATGTGTTCATCTCCTTCGCCCCTTCAGGGCGGCTCGTTTCTTCCGCTCCTGAACTGGGGCTGAAGCCCCAGCCTATATGCCCCCCGGCTCTCAGCGGCTCCGCAGCGA
>JAUWKK010000155.1 GCA_030614245.1 Planctomycetota bacterium
AGCGAAGAACAACTCCACAGCCGCAGCACTGATCACCGGCCACTGAATACTGATCACCGGCCACTGAATACTGATCACCGGCTCCATGACTTCTAACGATATTCTCAACCGTGTTGCGCAGTGTTCCCCGGAAGTACACCCATCTGACGGCTGTACACGGTTCCAGCCCGTTGAATGTGGCATTCACAGGCTGGAGTTGTGTCAGGACCGGGCTCACTCGCCGGGTGCCGCGGTCAACCGTCTGGGTTGGCCTTGTTTCGTCCACGTCCAAGCTGTGCTTGAACGTGCCACCCGATTCACAGGGTAGGGGGCAGTTCGCGAACCGCCCCTACTCGCCACGGCGCGGCTCGGATGTTCCCTGGATCAGGACGTCGGCGCGGACGAGGATCACCAGGGATGTCTGCATTTTCGTCCTTCCACGTCCGGAGAACAGCCACTTGATGATCGGTATCTTGCGGATGAACGGAACGGTGACGATTTCGCTGCTATCGGCGCTGGTGGCCATTCCGCCGATCAGCATCGTGCCGCCGTCGGGGACGGTGACGGTTGTCTGCACGGCGCGGACCGAGACGAACGGCATGCGGATCTCGGCGGTGGTCGCCTGGAGCACGCCTGCAGCGGTCACGCTGACGCTCTGGACTTCGTGATCCGTCCAACTGAGGAGCTTGTTGACGATGGGAAGCAGTTCGAGCGTGATGTACTTCTGATCGGCACTGACGTATGGTACGACTTCCAGGACTACGCCGTGCGTGAGGCCGCCGAGTTCGGGCTGGTTGTCTTCTGTGACGTTACGGATATACGATTCTTCGATAGTCACCACCAGGTTGGCCCTCTGGCCGTTGAAGCAGGTGATACGCGGGGCGTCGAGGATGGTGCCCTTGCGGCGCTTGACGACGGCTTCGAGGATGGCCCGGACCTGGTAGTTGGCGAGGTGGTAGTAGTTGAGGATCAAACCTTCGCTGGGCTGGCTGGCATCGTGGTAAAAGAAGTTTTCGGCCACATCGCCCAGGGGCCTTCTGTCATAAGCTCCGCTCGCCACGGTGCCGCCGCGCAGGTCCCAGTACCCGTAGCGCCCGCTGGTGCCTGCATCTGCACGTGGCTGGCCGAAGCGGTCGAGTATATTCTTGCCGGTTGCGTGGAAGCCGGCGCCGCGGTCGGTAGGCCAGTCGCTCATGATGCTGGGCACGTGCCCGCCGGTGCCGTCGTAGCCGCTCGGGTTGCTGACATCGGTACCAAGCCCGCTGGTTTCTATGCCGATATAGTCGAGAAAGTCCTTGTTCATATCGATGAACCGGCAAAGTGTGGCCACCTGGATATTCCGGGCGCGCCTGAAGTTATCGAGCAGTTCGAGTATCTGCCGGTGAACTTCGGGTGTGTGTGTAACGACAAGGCGCCCGTTGCGGAAGGCAATGGTATTCTGGCTGGAGCCGCCGCCCTCGACCGATCCGTGCCACGTGCCCGGCGCGACGTTCTTGCGTACGAAGTTGGCCCAGCCTGTGCCGTAGGTCAACTTGCGTTCGGCGTCCTCGTCGGCTTTTTTGGAGTAAACGCCTGTGCTGATGTTTCCGGTCTTTGTGTCGCTGACGAGGGCGTGCATCCGCCCCCGGCTTGATTTGAAATCGCGCGGCCGGGCCAACAGGTCGTAGATGTCATATGCATAGGTGAATGCGTCGTCCTGAATGGGTTCCTTGCTGATGATGATCATCTTGTCGGCCATCGCCCAGTGGGTATTGGTGAAGTCGCAGAGGCGGTTGAGAGCCGAACGGAGAGTGACATTTTGCATTCCGAAGCCGACCGGCTCATTTGCGGCGGCGCAATTCGGATCGATCATAATGTTCATGCCGCCGGCTTCTCGAAGGTACGAGATGACATCGCGCAGAGGCGTGCCATGGCCGTCAAAGCTGATGCGCCGGCACAGGCCGAGGCTCATTTCTTCCTGCCACTCGGCGGCGAAGCCGCTGGTCAGCTTTTCGGGTATGTATGTCTTGGCGACCCTGGCATCCCAGTCGGGGGGGAGTTGGATTATCCTGTTAGTGGGGATCGCCGCTATGTCGACATCCCGAAAGGCCTGGTTGAGGGCCTGTGAAGCCTGATCTTTCCTGTCCCGCTCCCGGCGTTGCTCGATCTTCTTATCGAGCGTATTCCGGAGTTGGATGGCTTTCTTGTGTTTGGGATCGACTTCTATGGCGTGATTGACGAACTGCATCGCATCGGTGTAGCGGCCGTCACTGTGTTCACTCTGGGCGAGCTTGTAGAGCTTGTCGGCCTTTTCTTTCCTGATGGCGTCGCTTTCGACTTCGGCATCGTTCCGCCCGCTTTTCTCGGCCGCCTGGCGGTCTTTTATCTGCTTGAGTAGTATCAGGGTTTCGGCGAGAGCTTTTGCGGCTCGCTCGTCGTCGAGCATGCTCCGTGCAAGCATTCGGACTTTTTCGAGCCTTGCGACTGCGGCGTCGATATTGCCGGCATCAAGTTGTGCCTTTGCCTGCTGGAGTCTGCGCGACATTTCGATGAGGTTGGCCGCGCTCTCAGCGTTGATGCCTGGGGCTTTTGCTGATGCCGAGGCAATGAGCCTGTCGGCCCTGTTGAGCCCGCGCTTTGCGGGGGCGTTGTCGGGATCGAATACCAGGACATCGATAAACTGCTGCCGGGCTTCGACATACTTACCTTCATTCAGGCTTGCTTCGGCAATCTGGAGGAGGGTTTCCGCCTTCACCTGATTGCGTTGCGAGCCCAGGTCCGGGCGATCTGCAATTACGGCGGAGACAGGCAGCGCCACCATTACAGCTATCCAACACATCTTCAGCCTGGCCACGCGGGAGTGTTGAGTTCTTCTCTTGGCTCTCAATGCCTTACTCCTTCTATCCCGCCGCGAGGCGGGCATGTTGGTCAAATTGTGTTATTGTGGAGCAGCCTTTCCAGGATGCTGATTGATTGGCGGGCCTGCCCGCCTACGGAGGGCTGAAAACCTGCCCTACAGGTGTCGAATCTATGGAAGCGGCGAGCTTCCGCGCAATGGTTCGTTTTCGCCGAGTATCAAGATGTCGGCCCTTAGCAGCATGACCAGTGTGTGTCTCATATCGCTCGCCTGATAGTTGGAGAAGAGCCACCTGATGATGGGTATCTTCTCGATGATGGGCAGGCTGGCATAGCCGGTGAAATGGCGGCAGTCTGACATTCCGCCGATCATGATTGTGCCGCCGTCGGGGACCGAGACGGTAGTCTGCACGGCACGGATTGACATTGTCGGAAGCTGCAATGTGTTGGTTGAACTAAATCCGGCCATGTCCTGAGCCAGTTGCTGGGAGAATTCCGCCGTTGTTGAGCCGAGGAAACGGCTGACAACCGGCAGCGCTTCGATTGTGACGTACTTCTGGTCGGCACTCACGAAAGGCTGGACTTCAAAGACAACGCCGTCGGTGATCATCCTGATGTCGAGCGGGCCCTCAACGGTGGTTCCCATTACCATTGGGACCATGTTGGCGATGACGATATTGGCCCGCTGCCCGTTGAAGCAGACCATTCGAGGGGAGCTGAGCAGTGTGCCCTTATACTCCTTGATGACGGCCTGGAGGATAGCGCGGACCTGATGATGCGCCAGGTAGGCGACGTCGAAAGTGAGCCCGCCCATTTCCGTGCCTTCAGCTGGACGGCCATCGCTGGCGCCCAACGAGACATCCGGATGAAATACAGAGCCACGCAATGCGTCGAACGAGTTCTTCCCGATGTTATTCACGTAGACTCCGCCTGGAATGGGCATGTTGCCGTCGGCGGGAAACACCAACTGGTTTAGACCGTCGTCCAGGCCCGCCCAGTTGACGCCGATTTTCTCGAAGAAGTTCTTATCCATGTCGATGAACCGCCCCTGCATCATGACGTGGATGTTGCGTGCCTTTCGGAAGCTGTCGAGCAGATCGAGTATCTGCCTGTGGACTTTGGGGGTGTGGTTGACGACAAGCTTGCCGTTTCGGAAGTCGACTGTGTATTGGCCGGAGGCATCGTCGTTTTCAGAGGACCAGGTATCGGGTGCGATGGTGCTGCGGATGAAGTCGCCCCATTCTCTGCCGGCGCGCTCGATGTCGGGTTCGTCCGGGGTCTCTGGACGGCCTTCGGTTATCGGGCCGGGCGCCAGGCGCGTCAGCATCTGCCGCCGGGCGTCGAAATCCTTCGGCTGGTAGATCAGGTCCATGATGTCATACAGCTCGCTGATACACTTGGCCGACTGGCTCTTGTCGGAGACTACGACCATTTCGTCGGCGGTGTACCACTTGAGCTTATACACCCGGCAGATGACGTTGAGGCAGCAGAGAAGCTCGATGTTGACCCCCGACATAGTGATCGGTGTCTTCCCGATGCCGGCCCGCGGGTCGATTTCGATATTGAGGCCGGAAGCTTCGCGGAAGTAAGAGATGACGTCTTCCAGCGGGGTGTTGCCGAAATCGCAGGTGACTTTCGTCTCCTTGAGTATGCGATCGATGCGGCGTTCCCAGACGGTGCGTTCGCGCCGTGCCGCCATCGCCACGCTCGGCTGAATGACCTTCGCACGCTTGTTTGCGGGGCCGACGAGGAATTTGTTCTGCGGGATGGACATCGCTGCTGCGCGCGCCATCACCAGCGCGAATGCGTTTTCTTTACGCTTGTCGAGTTCCTCCTGGCTGTTGACGTTCATCCGCCGCATGCAGTCTTCCTTGAGAAAGCGTGCTGCCTTGTGATCGGGGTCCATCTCGAGGATGGATTCCAGGGCTTCTATGGCAAGGTTGTATTCCTCTTTCTTGTTGTGGCTCTTTGCCCGCTTGAACATGGCGTCGATGCTTTCGACCCGGTCGGCCTTTTCTGCTGTATCGAGCCTGGTCATGATCTGTCGGGCGGTATCGGCTCTGTGCCGGGCCGTAGCGGCGTCTGCGCTGGCAAGGGTCTGCCGCCTTGTTTTTGCGGCGAGTTCGAGCATTTCGTCGGTTGTCTGCAGCCCTGCCTTGGCGCGGCCGTTGGAGGCATCCTGCAGGATGCCCTCTTGATAGAGCTTCTTGGCCTGTTGGGTCTGGCCGTCGTCCAGGGCGGCGTCGGCTTTATCGCATAGAGCCTGTGCCCGCGCTTGTGCCGCCTGCCGGGCGATGGATTGATCGCGTGCGAGCGCCTGGAGAAGCTCCCTTGTTCCCTCGTCTGCGGCCTTGACCCGGTCGGGGCCGGACTGATCATCGGCGAGAGCGGCCATCGGCACGGCTAGCGCCGCTGCCATCACTATCCAAGCCATCAGCCGCAACGGCTGCCACCGACGTCTGCGATGGTTGTGACCTGTCAACGTTATCTCCTTTCCGAAAGGTAAGGGTCTTCGGCTCCGCAGCGTACTCGGTCTCGTATTATCTGCTGCAATCCTTGTGATGTCAAGGGGACGGCCTGCCCGGCGGCGGGCGGGTCCGCTGTTCGGTTACTCGCCCCGTGTTATTTCTTCTCTTCCCCGGCCGGCTTCTTTTGGATCTTGATCCTCTTTTCGCGCCAATACAGCCGAGTGCCGTCCTTCGCATCATAAAGGATCGCCCACGCCGTCGGAATGGCCTTGACCTCGCGTGTTTCGACCTCTACCATTCTGCCGTCGCGCCAGATCCGTGTTTTCTTTATTTCTATGCGCCACTTGGGCGATATGCCGAAGTCGAGGAGTATGGCTCCGGTGGTGAAGTCGACCTCTTTTCTGTGGCCTTCGTCTATTTTAACCTTGGTCTTCGCGCCGACGGTTGCGCCGCGCGTCGGCCAGAAGTCCTTCTGAACGGTCGCGTCCGGCAGCCAGCGCGTGATGACGAAGTTGGCTGACTTGTTGCCGATGAGGCTGACGAGCTGCACTTCCTTGGTTTCGAGCGTCTGGATTTTCACGACGGGTTTCGAAGGCTGGCTGAGGGTCGCGGGGGTCGTCACGCTCTGTGCTATCACGCGGTAGTAATAGATTTTGCGCGGCTCGACGGTGGTGTCGGTGTATGAAACTTCCTCGAAGGCGGGGCTTTCGGCAGTGGGCTCGTCCGGTCTTGGGCCGGGTATGCGTCTTATGGGGGCGGGTGCGATTAAGGGGCCGTCAGCGGGGGGCTCTGGAGCGTCGGGCACCGCGCGGTCTTCCTCCCTCGGTGGCGCTTCATCGCGAGTTACGGGCGCCTCTGCGGCCATGCCCAGCTTGGCTGGGTCTCTGTCGCTCTTGGGCGCGGTGACTTCGCCGATTTTCTTGAAGTTTTTCTTGGCATCCTCGCTGCGCTCCACGATGTACTTGTCGGTTCCAACGCGTGCGGTGTCCGGATTGCGGTGGAAGACGAGCGTAACTGTGCCGCGCCCTCCGGCGATGCTTTTCACTATGGGCGGTGCAAGATACTTGAGGGCTTCTTTTGTCACCGTTATGGCGAACCGGACTCTGCTGCCATTCTTGAAGCGCAGGGTGCAGTCGGTCTTGCCTGGGCCTTTCGGTGTGACGGTCACATAGTCGCCGTCTTTGGCCTTTGCCACCATTGCGATTCTTGGGTCTTTAACTTGCACCGAATCTAGATTTGCAGCCGGCTGAGGCGGGAGTTTGATGAGCCTGAAGGCTGCGTTATAATCGTACTCCACGTCGCCGTCCTTAAGTCTGCGGTTGCAGGGCTCGCCTTGGGCCTCGCCGGGCGGGATGAACAGGTCGGCGCGGAACGGTTTGCCTGCGGAGACCTTCATGTAGTCGGCGTGCAGTTCCTCAATAGGGGGCGGCGGGGTGTATTCCGGTACCGGCAGGCCGCCTGTGATCCTGTCGGCTTCCGCGAGTTCCCCGTCGATCTCGGAATTGACCTCGGATATGTTCCCCAGCCCGACCAGCTAATTGGCGACCAGGTAGGCCGAGAT
>JAUWKK010000378.1 GCA_030614245.1 Planctomycetota bacterium
CTTCCTGGAAGGCAACCGCAGATTAACACAGATTAACACAGATATGGTTCCTCTTAATCAGCGTCTATCCCTGCCGAAGGCAGGCAGGCGCCTGGCCGCCCCTGGCCGCCTACGGAGGCTATGGCGGGTTTATCTGTAGTTCCGACCTGTGCCCTGCTTCTTGCTCTCGTACTTCGACGGACACTTGAACATCAACTGATTGGCGACGAAGAGCTCTCGGTCGGCGTCGTAGGTGCCCTGGACTACGAGGTCCTTGCCGGGCTCGAAGTTCGCCGGCCGCACGCCCTCATAATAGACGCGCAGCCCCGCTTCGGTGGGGGGGTGAGCGGCGTCCTCTTCGCGGAGCACGAACCCGGCAATACATACGGCGACGATGATGCCCGCGACGACGAACTTTCGCCCGGGGCTTCGGCGGGGCGCTGTGTCCTGCGATTCGGTCATTTCTTCTCCCCGCCGGATTCTCTTGCCGATTCCTTCGTCAGTTCGACTGTTTCGCTGACGAGACCGTCGGCTTCCAGGAGCATTGTATCGGATAACCGGGAATTATTCACGCCTCAAATGCCGACTCGTCCGACAACGCATCCGACTGGGACACCGACATCCGCTCCCTCGGTGCCCGCTACGACCCCGAAACAGGCCTTTACATCTGCGGCTGGAAGGTGTATCATCCCGCACTGGGCCGCGACTTGCAGCGAAGCCCATCAGGGCGATCGAACATCCAACAAACTCGCGGCAGCGCACCGCACACCCGCCTGGCGGCCTTGTATCGCGCCTGCTTGGATTACGGGTGGTATTGAGCGGCGCGGTCATCAATCATCACAAGAATACCCACAGCGCCCCGATAAGCCGGGTTCTGTTGCTCCCGCGAGGGAGCCGGCGACCATTCAACTGGGATGCGCGTTGCCGCGCACCTCGTGCGACCTACCCGGGAGTCATCACGAGGCCGACTGCCTCTGCTCCCTTGTTTGGTCTTGCTCCGGGCGGGGTTTGCCGAGCCGCCGGAGTCTCCCCCGGCGCTGGTGAGCTCTTACCTCACCGTTTCACCGTAGCGGCGGCTTCCTGGGAAGCCGCTTCGCTGTCTGTTTTCTGTGGCACTTTCCGGAGATCACTCTCCGCGGGTGTTACCCGCCGCCCTGTCGTGCGGAGCCCGGACTTTCCTCCCGATCAGAAGATCGAGCGGCCGCCTGGGGCGCTGTGGATGTCTTTCGCTGTATTCCTGCGCTATTATTGATCTTTGGGCTGATAAAGCAACATTCGCAGCGCTACTCAAGCGAGTTGCATGTCACGTCTTGAGCCCCGTAAGGCCTGCCGTAGGCAGGCAGGGGCGGAGTAGAATAGCCCACGGCAACGCCGTGGGGTAAGAGTCGGGGCCCCTTCTTAAGCCCTGTAAGGGCGACGTAAGTATGAGGTACAGGAACAAGTTAACTTCGCCCATTCAGGGCTTGCCTGCTTGAGGCCATCCGCCTCCCAGGGCTTCGCCCTGGGCTGTCGTACCTCGCCCCGATGGGGCTACCAGGAAGATGAGTCTCGAGCACAAGCTGTCCGACAGAATCTTTTCATTCTCTACGAAAAGGTCAATAGTTCGCAAATTGCGTGCCCTTTTTTGCAGCCGAGACGACTTTCATCACCTCGACGGCTTCGTCGAGCGTGATGGGGAATCGTTTGCCCTGTCTGACGGCCTTGTACAGCTCATCCCAGATGTCGCAGGTTCTTTTCGGCTTGACGGGGATTGACTTCTCGATCCACTTGAACTCGTCGGGCGAGCCGAAACCGCCGCTCGGTGTCGATGATTTCGCTCTCCGGGGCTTGAGCTTCGAGCGGGGGTTGATGTATCTCAGGTCGATTGTCTTACCGTCGCTGACCAGTCCGCCCATTGTGCCCAGGATGGTGTATTCCGGTGCTTTCACGGCGGCCCCGCCGCTGATGGCGACCTCGATCACCCGGCCATTCCGGCCCGTCAGTATAACCTTCAGGTGGTCTTCAGCGTCGCCGACCGCTGCGATGCGTTTGAGGTCGCTCCAGATGCTCTTGACGGGCGATTCGAGCAGTCTAAGGGCGTGATCGATGATGTGCGGGCCCCAGTTGAGAAGCTGGCCGCCGCCGAACTTCTTCAGCGTCTGCCAGTCGTCGCGGCGTCCGTATCCCCAGCGGCACAGGCGGACGTCCCGGATATCGCCGAGCTTACCCGATGCGATGATCTCGCGAACGTGCAGGAAGCACGGCTCGAATCGCCGGTTGTGCCGGATGTAGAGCTTGCCCTCGGCTCTCTTCGCTGCGGCTTTTATCTTCAGGGCCTCGGCGTACGTCACGCACATAGGCTTCTCGAGGAAGACATCCTTGCCGGCCTTGAGCGCCACCAGCGTGTGCGCCAGGTGATCGCACGACCGCGTGGCGATAGACACCATCTCGACGTCGGGGTCGGCGATCAGTTCCTTGATGTCGGCATACGTCTTGCAGCCGTATCTTGCGGCCACGCGATTGCGCCGCTCGCCGATGAGATCGCACGCGGCCACAATCTTGAATTTCTTCTCCTTGCCCTTGAGTTCTTCGCAATGCATGCCCCAGCCGGCGCGTCCTAAACCGGCAATCCCCAAGTTGATCGCGTTCGCCATGCGCGGTGTCCTTTCCCGGTCATAAAGGCTGCGGTTTCTGCCAACAACACGTAATCTTATCTGCTGGACGCAGGCGCTGCAAGCGGTTTCCGAAGCGCAACGGGCATGACCCCAGATCGTGGGGTATGCTGGACAACCGAGATTCAGAGGCGATGGATGTCTGCAATCAGTCCTCCGCCCCTTGCGGGGCTGCAAGCCAATGCGGGCTGCTTTACGTGGGGCAGGCTTTCCAGCCTGCCGATACTATCCGGCATCATTTCGCCCCGATGGGGCGGCAAGCCATTGCCGGGTGCCACGGTCAACCGTCCTCGGTTGGGCGTGTGTCATCCACGTCCAAGCTCAGCTTCACGTGTCTACCCTGCCTGTATTTTATATACACGC
>JAUWKK010000140.1 GCA_030614245.1 Planctomycetota bacterium
CACGTTGTTTCCGTTTTGTATTTGTCTTGAGAACCGCGGCCTGATAGATTCGTACTGACAACTCCCCACTGATTACTGCTGGTGGCCTATGGAACGCTATCAATTGACGAACCTGAATATCCTCGAGGCGGAGAGCATTCATATAATGCGCGAAGTCACCGGCGAGTTCGAGCGTCCCGTAATGTTATACTCGATCGGCAAGGATTCATCCGTCATGCTGCACCTCGCGCGCAAGGCATTCCATCCCGGCAGGATACCCTTCCCTTTGCTGCACATAGACACATCCTACAAGTTCCCTGAAATGCTGGAGTTCCGAGACCGCTTCTGCCGCGAGATCGATGCCGACCTGGTCGTCTACAAGCCGGATGAAGCGCTCGCAAAGGGTGTGAATCCGTGGGAACTGGGCACGATCAGATGCTGTGCTCAACTTAAGACCCAGGCGCTGCTGGCTGCTCTGCACGCCGGCCGCCACGATGCCGCTTTCGGCGGCGCGCGCCGCGACGAGGAGCGATCGAGGGCCAAGGAGCGAATCTATTCCGTGCGCGATTCGTTCGGGCAGTGGGACCCACGCAACCAGCGCCCCGAACTATGGAACATCTACAACGCACGCATCAACCAGGGCGAAAGTGTCCGAGTCTTCCCGCTCTCCAACTGGACGGAACTGGATATCTGGCATTATATTCTGCTGGAGAACATTCCCGTTGTCCCGCTCTACTTCGCCAGGGAGCACGAAATCCTGGAGCGTGACGGGCAGTTGATCCCAATCGGCAGCCGCACGCCGCTGCGCCCCGGCGAGGAACCGAGAAAAATAACCTGCCGTTTCCGCACACTCGGGTGCTACCCCTGCACCGGAGCCGTTCGATCTACGGCCACAACTATTCCCGAGATCATCAGGGAGATGATGGTCGTGAGGCATTCCGAGCGCGTCTCGCGAATCATCGATCACGACATGGACGGCTCGATGGAAGAGAAAAAGAAAGAAGGCTATTTCTAGGCTCAACGCGATTTATTCAGGGAGACCAGGCGATGCCAGGATTGAAAGGTAACGCGCTCGTCGCGCAATCAGGCGGGCCGACCGCTGTGATCAACTCCAGTGCCTGCGGCGTGATCCAGGAGGCTCTTGCACAACGGAATATCGGCACGGTCTTCGCCGGCCTCAACGGCATTCTGGGCGTGCTGCACGAGGAGCTTTTCGATGCGGGTGCTGAAGGTGCCGAGGCTATAGACGCTCTGCGGCGATGCCCGGCGTCCGCGCTCGGCTCCTGCCGATACAAACTCAAGTCGCTCGACGAGTCGCGCGCGCATTACGACCGCATACTCGAAGTCTTCAAGGCCCACGACATTCGTTATTTCTTCTACATCGGCGGCAACGATTCGATGGATACTGCCGACAAGCTCGGCAAGCTCGCAGGCGAAACCGACTACGATTTGATCGTCATGGGTGTGCCGAAGACTATCGACAACGATCTCGATTTCACCGACCACTGCCCCGGCTACGGCTCGGTCGCGAAGTACGTCGCCACCGCTGCGATGGAGGCCGGCAAGGATACCGAAGCGCTGTACACGTCCGACACTTGCACCGTTCTCGAGACAATGGGGCGCAACGCCGGGTGGATCGCTGCGGCCGCCGGCGTCGCGCACAGGTGCGAAGAAGATGCACCGCACCTGGTCTATCTGCCGGAGGGCCCGTTCGATGCCGACAGGTTCGTCGCCGACGTAAAGGAGTGCTTGAGCCGCATCGGCCGCTGCTTCATAGTCGCGTCGGAAGGGCTCGCCGATGCCGGCGGCAATTATATCGCCGACCAGGGTTCGAGCGCTTTCGGCAAGGACTCGTTCGGCCACACCCAGCTTGGCGGCGTTGCGGAGGCGCTCAAGGGCATTGTCCAGGAGCAGGTGGGCGTGAAATGTCGCTACATCAAACCCGGCACGAGCCAGCGCACCGCCGAGCATTTTGCATCGAAGACGGACGCCGACGAAGCATACATGGCAGGCCGAAAGGCCGTGCAGCACGCCGCCGAGGGCACCAGCGGCTACATGGTCACCCTCGTACGTGAGAGCAACTCGCCTTACAAATGCACGACAGGGCTTGCCAGGCTCGGCAAGGTGGCCAATGCCGCAAAGCAGGTGCCCAGGGAATGGATCAACGAAGCCGGCAATCACATCACGCCCGAGCTGTGCGCCTATATCATTCCGCTGATGCAGGGCGAAGTTGCAGTCGACATGGCCGCCGACGGCCTGCCCGATTACGTGCGGCTCAAGCGCAAGCTGGTCGAGAAGAAAACGCCCGAATACGAAGTGTGATCGCGAAGCGAAGAAGCTGCGAGTTCAGCTTGAGGCGGGGATGGAACCACAGATGAACACAGATGAACACAGATAAGATGGTCTGGATGCCGAGACGGGCCGTATTCTTACTGTCTGTGTTCATCGGGTGCCAGCCCCACGGACAGATGCCGCCCCAACCCTCCATAGGCGGGCAGGCGGGGCCGAGGGTTGTAGCCCCTCCATAGGCGGGCAGCCGGGGCCGAGGCTTCCGATCCCCGGTTGCATGCATTGACATGCCCCAGCCCTGAAAGGGCGGAATAGTGCCGCGGATCGGCAAGCCACGCCGTAAGCAGGCAAGCACGGCCAACCTGAGGAGGGTTGACCGTGGCACCCGGATGCTTAGCGCCTGGGGGCCGCTGCCACCCAGCTATGATGATCCACTTTCCCCTGTGGTCTCGGCCAGCTTGGCTCTGCAAGCTTCGTTCAGCAGTTCCTGCTCTAATCGGAATTTGGCCAGCTTCCGATTGAACTGCCTGACACGCCGGACGCCTATCGCCATCACAAGGATGCCGGCGGCGATCATGATCCAGCCGAAGACCCGCGAGCCGACTGAGAGCGGGAACAGTTTGATAAGCGCCAAGCCGGCGGCGAGAAAAGTAAGCGACGTGCGAATGTGGGCAAGGAATGTGCGCTCGTTCGCCAGTACCGTCCGGTCCAGTGCCAAGTGGTCGCGCAGGATCATGTCTTCCCGACGGAAGTGCGAATAGGGGAAAGTTTCCATAATCAGTAAGCAGTAAGCAGGGAAAGGCGCATTGAACGGGCGAAACATTTTTCGCCCCTACTGTTCCTTGCTTTTCTTCCTTGCCTGTTCGAGCAGGATTCTGACTTTCCAGTTCTTGGGATCGAGCGCGACGGCTCTTCGCCATGCGCGTAGAGCGGCGCGGGCCTGGCCGTCCTTAGCCAGCAGATCGCCCAGTTCGACGTAAGCAGGGGCGAAATACGGATCGATGACCGTTGCCTTCCGGAATTCCCTGATGGCATCGGCGTATTTCTTCTGGCCGGCGTAGGTTTCTCCGAGGAAGAGATGCAGCAGTGCGACCTTCTCTTTGTTCTCTTCAATGGCCATCTTGAAGTGTTTCACGGCCTTATCATATTGGGGCGGTTTTGATTTCGCCTCCTGGATGCCAAGCACGCAGAGGACTATCTGCCGGTGCTCCGGGGTTTTCGGATTGGCGTGAACCTGCCTCGTCAACTCGCGGAGCTCCCGGAACGTGGCGGCGGTGAAATCGGGTTTCTGACTGGACAGCAGCAGTTCGTGCTGATACATGTAAAAAGCCTGTGCCTCCTTGCCTTCCCGTTTCAGGCATTGCGCCCAATGGAAGTGCAGCCCTTCGACAGCCGGAAAGCGCTCGGTGCCGTATCTGCAGACCTTGACAGTATCGTCGAAGCGGCCGTTATCGAAGAGCAGGCCCGCCAGGTTTATCAAGTCCTGCTCCTGCGCGTTTTCCGGGTTCATCTTGAAAGCGCGGTCGAGGTTGCGCAGGGCATTCTGGTCTTCTTTCAGCAGGATGTAAGCCTGGCCCAGCAGATAGAGGCTTCCCGCCTCTTCCACCCCGAGTGCCACGGCTTTATATAAAAAAACCTTGGCGGCCTCGGGCCGATCGGTCAGCAGCAACGCCTTGCCCAGATTGATGTACCCGGCCACCTTGTCGATCTGCTTGACCTCGCGGAGGTCCCCTCGCTGGCCGAGGGCTTCTTTAAGGATGGGAATGGCATCCTTGTAGCGCCCGGTCGTTATCAGGAGCCCGCCGAGGTCCAGGCCGGTCAGCATCTCGTTCGGGAATATCTCTCGAGTGATGCGCGAGACGATGAGAGCCTTCTCGATCTTGCCCCCCCGCAGCATCGACGCCTGAAGCCTCGTCAACTCGAAGATCAGATCGAACTGATCTTCCCGCTTGACACCGTCTACCGACTTGACGTGCGAAAGCACCCCGCAAGCCTTCTCAAACTCGGCGAGTGCCGTATATTCCGCGAGCCGACGGATCAACTTTGGCACATCGCCATCAAATTCACCCGCCGCGCTGACAGCCGCCGCGCCCCACGTTCCCAACGCCGTCAAAGCAATCAGAAAGAGTCTCATTCCGTCCAAACTCCTTGATGTCGGGCCGGCTTTCAGCCTGCCAATGCAATCAATCAGCAGCCCTCCTGAGGCGGGCAGGCCTGGAAGGGCTCCTCCACATGTATTTTAGCACGCAACGGCTTCGATTCAAAGCGCGAAAGCCGATGGAAAGTCAGCAATCCGCCAAGAAAGGCAACCACAGATCAACGCTCATTATTAAGAACGGGTATCTGTGTTTATCTGTGTTTATCCGCGGTTTGGTCTTCGGTGCGGCACGGTGACAGGCCGCGTTGATGTGATCTTGAGTGTGCGGATTCAGTGTCCTGACGCCCGAACCTGCGCAATGACAGGGCTGCCGCCGTGTGGTGCACTATGCCTGTGCGTTAGGAGAAGATGTAGCGGAGAAAACCCTAAAGAATAGCGAAAAATGTGTCGATATAGGTACGTATCCGGGGGGCAGCGGCCACATGATGTGGTCGTTGTGCGCCGGGGCCGGTCAGTACGCCGGCAAGATGAACTTGGGCGTCAAGACAGACCGTAGGGGTCTATAAATGCTGCGAAATGTGGAGCAGCCTTTCCAGGCTGCTGAAGTGAATCGGCAGGCTAAAAGCCTGCCCCACGACGAAAGCGACGTCGAGCTTGCTCTGCTGCCGGCAGCAATGCTCCTTCACAGCCCTACGATCCTGTCTACCGACGAGCATGGTGTGGTTGAATCAATATCGTTTACCGACGAAGGAACGGCTCCTGATGGGGTAGAAACTGTCTTAGGTCGGCCGTGGCGAAGCCTTTTTGCTGGAATGAAGCAGGTGGAGTTGCCCGATGCGCCTGAGCCTGAACAAGGCGTTTTCGTGGGGGCAGGCGAGAAGGGTGACATGGCGTACTGGGTGCAGGTCCGGCGTGGCCGCGGCAAAGACGGAGAGTGCGGCTTCGTCCTTGTGGAGCCTGTTGCAGGCAACGCGCTCTTAGAGCGCTTGTCGAAATGTGAAAACATCTTCGCAATGGGGAATATGGCACCGCATGTCGTGCATGAGATCAACAACGCGCTGACGATCGCATCCACGCAGATGGAGATTCTCATGCAGGACGTCCCATCCGGCGATCCGCTGTCCGAGAGCCTTGCCGTGGTCAAGGATGAAGTGGCGCGGATAGCGGGAATAGCCCGGAACATCCTGACGCAAGCTCGAGTGACGGAACCTGGCAAGCGGCTCATGGATGTCAACGACGTGCTCACGAGGGTGCTGCTCCTGCAGAGCTACCCGATGAAGATGGAAAACATCGAGGTGGAGATCGATCTGCCGCCGAAGCCGCCGCTCTTGATGGCGGACGAAGGGCGCCTCCAGCGGGTGTTCGTCAACCTCGTGCTGAACGCGCGTCAGGCGATGCCTGATGGCGGCCGCCTGATGGTGAGATCCCGTCACACCGACGAATGGTACGAGGTGACCTTAGCCGACACCGGCTGCGGGATTGCGCCGGCGGACATCGAGAGGATTTTCGAGCCGTATTTCACGACAAAAGCTGAGAGTGGCGGCACCGGCTTGGGTTTGGCCGTATCGCGCCAGTACATAGAGGCTGTCGGGGGCACGCTTAATGTCCACAGCACGCCGGGCCAGGGTGCCCGTTTCATAGTTCGTTTACCGGTACAGGAATAATGGTTCAACCATCTGTAAAGAATAAGAGCACTGTAGAGCGGGACCGGATACTGGTTGTCTGCCGGAAGGATTCGAACGTGCAGGTGGCTGTGCCCGCGTTGACGGACTCCGGGCTCGCCGTGGACTCCACCGAATCGATCTACAAGGCTGTGGCGCTTCATACCCGGGCCCCGTATCGCATGATTGTCATAGAGACGGCCGGCATCAACTGCAATGACTGTTCGGTATTCGATGTGCTGCGGGAAGAGTCGTTGGATGTGTATATTCTCGCGATCATCCCCGCCGGCCACCGCGATGCTGTCGTCAACATTCTGAAAGCTGGTGTGGACAGCTACGCGCTGGAGCCTGTTCATATCGAGGAGCTTGTCGCACTGGTGATAAACGCGATAGCCCGGAAGCCTGCGGCGGTTGAGAACACGGCCCGGGAAGACAAGCTCCGGTCGCTCGGGCGGTTCGCTCGAGGAATCGCGCACTCGGTCAACAATCCCCTGACGACGCTTTCGGGATGGCTGCAGATAATGCTGTCGGACATGGCCGCGAACGATCCGCGCCGCAACACACTCATGGTGATGAACCAGGAAACCGAGCGCATCGCGGCGGTAGTGCGCGACCTGCTCGCTTTCGCGGGGTATCCATCACCCAATCGCTCGGAAGTCAACATAAACCATCTGCTCGGCAAGGTCGTAATGGAACTGGAAAACGCCGGCGAATTCCGCACGGTTCTCTTCACAAAGCACTTCACGCCCGGGCTGGGGACCGTGCTGGCAGACCAGGAGCAGTTGGCAGATGCATGTTCGACGATAATACGCTTCAGTGCCGGTCGCAGTGCTGCCGGTGATGGTGTGGACATCGCCACGTATCCCGCGAACGGCTCGATTCACATCGAAGTGGCCCATTCAGGCGAGCCGCTTCACAAGGAAACGGTGGAACACCTGTTCGACCCGTTCTCGGCGCGGTTTGATGATGATGGGCTCTCAGGCCTCGATGCAGAGGGGCTGTCGGAACTTGCGCTGCCGGTGAGCTACGGCATCATTCGTGGACTGGGCGGGGCGCTTAACATCACTACTGATGACCCGCAAGGCTCGAGTTTCATCATCACGTTGCCGGCATCCACTAAGGCTGAGTTCAAGTAGGAGGGGAAAAGAAGAAGGCTTCAGGCCTCAGGCAGAAGGCTTCAGTCCTCAGTCCTCAGGCTTCAGGCTTCAGGCTTCAGGCTTCAGGCTTCAGGCTTCAGGCTTC
>JAUWKK010000315.1 GCA_030614245.1 Planctomycetota bacterium
AGCACGACGCCCGCATACATCCGGGGCTGGGGATACGTCGACCTTGATATAAGCGCGCAGCCCGCGGGCGACAACACACTCATACTGAAAGCGGAACTTGACTGGCCGGCGCTGCTGTACGGGTACGGCCTGGCCTGGGGAGGCGACTAGTGGCAAACGGCAACGGGAAGAATGGTAAATCGCTCGCCGCCTGGATAGGCACCGGGATAACGATAGCGGCTCTGATCGTTGCTATCACCGTGACGGTATCGAGCAAGGCTGACCGCAGTATAGTCAGCGATAACTGTCAGCGGATAGCAACCGTCGAGGGGGATGTCAGGAATCAGGAGAAGCAGCTCGATAGGATCGAGAACAAGCTGGGCGATATCGAGAAGCTGCTCAGGGAGCAGAGAAGGATGGGGCCGTGAGCGGCTGGAATAATATCATCGTTCATCATTCAGCGTCCGGCTGGGGGAACGCTCATTTCATTGACCAGTGGCACAAGAGTCGCGGATGGCTCGGTATCGGATATCACTTCGTTATCCTCAACGGCTTCACAACCAGCGAGGATCTAAAGAGCGGCCGCCGGTTCGACGAGCTAATCGGCCAGGTCGAGATAGGCCGCACGCTCGACGGGGATCAGTGGGTGGAGGGTGAAGAGATCGGAGCGCACGCCCTCGGATTCAATGCGGATTCTATCGGCATCTGCCTGATACATCGGCAGGAACCTTACCATCCGGCCATGCAGGCTTCGCTTCTGGATTTACTCACCGGCCTGATGCGCCGTTTTGATATCGAAGCGAAGGATGTTCTCGGTCACTGCGAGGTAAACGACAAGAAACCGTTATGCCCCGGCCTCGATATGGCGATGATCCGTGGGTACTTGATATGAATGATAAGAACATCGAGAACTGGATACACGGAAAGCTCGTTATTGAGACTGACGAGCCTCACATAATCCTGACGGGCCCGCCTCGCAGCGACAATGGCAGGCCGCGCGAGATCCTTGTGCCTCTACCGCCGGAGTATTTCAAATACCTCAACTTCGAGATCAAGGGCAAGGGCGGCAAGGGTATCGCGGTGGAGCTCGGTCTGCGGCGGATGCTGCATATCGGCCGGATCGTGGGCGGGACGGCGCTGGTCACGGCGGCTGTGGCAATAGCAAAGGGTGTTCCCTGGTCGCTGGCGCTGCCGGGTGCCGGGTTGACTGCGGTCGGCTCGGCGCTGGTCGCCGGCGTAAAGAAGACAGATAAAGAGATCGGTAAGCAGGGCGGCGCCACAGCGGCGTCGACGTGGCAAATCCTTGGGGGGATCATCATCGAAATCCTGAAACTGATTCGAGAACTACTCTCCAAGGAGAAGAAGAAATGAAGGCAACAGAACTGCTGCAGCTCGGCAAGGAAGTCCAGGACGTGATCCAGGCGTGGGTGGATCCAGAGATGACCAAGGGCAAGATGGCCGAGGCGCAGGAACTCGGCGTCAACCTCTGGAACCTGCAGGCGAAGTTCCCCGAGGTGAAGGAACATATGAAGGAGTTCCTCGTCTGGACGGCCACCGGCGCCCAGCTCGAAACGATGAGGGAGTACTTCACCGGCGACTGGGTCGAGTGGGATCTCGACCTGTTCACAGAAACCGCCTAGCCCGCGGACGAGAGGGGGCGGCGCCCAGCGTGGTGTGATTCACGGACCTGCCGCCCCCGTTACTTGGAGGCGTCATGATAGACAAGACCAAGGCCATTATCGGACTCGTGATAATGCTCGCCACCCTGATCGGGTACATAGTCAAGCTGGAACATCGGCTCACCGTCATCGAGCAGCAGAACATCGCCATGCAAAAGACCCTGATAGAAATCGACGACGGGCAGAGGCAGCTCATACAGCACCTGTTCTTTGATTAAGGCGGGGTTATTCTCACAGCTCAGAATCAATTCCACAGGGCGCTGATAGGCCGTCCGCTGCGTCGCCGCCCTTCAGCGGCTCATCGGCAGCCCCTTGCCATCCGAGCCGCTTAAAAGGCGCTTAATCTCGTCGCCCCATGTATTCAGCGCCAGACGCTTCTCCTTGGCGTAATTGTACTGGTCGTATAGCCGGCGTGTCGTACCTCGGGGGGCATGGTTCAGGATATCCCCGACGCGAGCGCCGAAGCCGAGCCGGGCGATATGAGTAGCCGCTGTCCTGCGCAGGTCGTGCGGAGTCCAGCGCTCGAGCGCAGAATGCTTCCTTACCATGGCGGCCGCCCTGCTGAGAGCCTTTGTGGCAAGGGGCGCGGCCCCGCCGTTCGAGGGGAATACGTACTCGCCGCTCCGCGAGGGCTGCTCTGAGAGGATCGACAGCGCGAGTGGCGATAGCGGGACTCTGTGAGCATGTCCGTTCTTGGCACGCCTGCCGGGGATAGTCCACCAGTCACCCTCTATCTCGCTCCACATCATGCCGGTGACTTCCCCCGGCCTCTGCGCGGTGAGCAGTATCAGCTTGAGCGCGTCGCTTACGGCAGGGCTGGCAAAGACTTCAGCCGCTTCCCATGCGGTCCTTATCTCGCTCTCTGATAGATACCGCTCTCGGGGGGTCTCGACGGCGACCTTCCCAAGGCCTACGGCCGGGGATGCGTCTACGAGCCCGGCCCGCACGGCGAAAGCGTAGACTCTGCTCATGGTCGATATTACCCTGTTTGCATAGACCGGCGCACCCCTGTCCCTGATTTCATACGCCCTTTGCAGGATTGAATGGCGGGTGATTTCTGACGCGGGGGTGCTGCCAAATGCCGGTAGCAGTTCCTTACGGATACGGCGCTCTTCTTCGGCACGTGACTTCATTCTGCTGGCGTGCTCTCGGATATATATATCAGCCAGTTGCCCGAACGTCAGTACGTCCCTTGCTGCTCGCCTTTCGGCCATAGGATCGCCGCCATCGATTACCTTGCCGAGTAGCTGAAGTGCCTTTCGGCGAGCCCTTGCGGGCGTCTGCGGCCCGCTTCTGCCGAGAGACATGCGGCGCTGCTTGCCGCTCTCTGTGCGGTAGTTAAGGATATACGTCTTTGTGCCTCCGGCCATGATCCTGATACCGAAGCCCTTGACCTCGCTGTCCCAATAAATCTTTAAGCCCGAATCGGGAATAACGAGCTTGTCAACAAATCGAGCCGTGATCTTGACCATCTCAACCTCCCTGTTAATGTCTGTGATATAGTGTATAACAATATCAGCAGAATGTCAACAGGGTTTGTGATAATACTTAAGCCCCTCCACTGTAACTATCGGCCTGTCAAGTGGCTATCGCAGCCACCAGAACAGGTCGATGATGAAGTACCAGTACATATTATCACCCCCTTTCGGTTAAAGGTGTCCTCACGCTGGGGATTCCGCCCCGTATCTACCACGTTATTGGTAAGGAATCTTCCATGCTCGACTGGCAGGCCTTCTCCCATGCTGGCGCCATGCTCTCCCTGATCCTGCTGCGCTCTGCGTTGAGTGCGTCGCATATCGCCCTGAGTCGTTGCATTTCGCTGTCCGTCGTCCTGTCAGCCAAGACCTGCCCGAGCTGCCGTAGTTCCTGCTCCTGGTGCTGTAATCGTTCATATGTGCTCATATCCAGCCTCCTTATCTTGGGTACGACAGGGGCGGTTGCAAGGCACGTGCCTGGCAGATGTGATAAAAGACTTGACACGTTTATGTGATGTGTGATTTAATGCCG
>JAUWKK010000223.1 GCA_030614245.1 Planctomycetota bacterium
CGACAATGTGTCGCATAGGTGGGGTAACTCCTTTACTGTCAGACACTTAAGTATACCCCATAAACTGGCCTTTGTCAAGGAAAAAAACGGCGATAACTTATTATTTTACAAGCTTTTACGTTAGCGCTGCGGCTCCGCCCGGACTTTTGGCGGGGGCGTCTGGTTACTGATCACTGGTTACTGAACACTGTGGCACGCTTCTCCGGCCGTTTCGAGGCGGTTGATGGCGCGAGCTAGTGCACTCGTTGCCCGTGGAATGTCGAGGCCGGGGCTATTCTCTTCGAGGCGGCGTTCGGCCCGCTCCTTTGCGGCCTGCGCGCGGCTGACGTCGATATCCTCGACGCTCTCGGCCGTGTCGGCCAGGATGAGCATCGTGTCGGGATGTATCTCGACGAAACCGCCGCTTATGGCGAACCGCTGCACGTTCCCGTCTACAGTCGCCACAACCTGCCCCAGGCGCAGGGGCGAAAGCATCGGCGAATGCCCGGGCAGCACGCCGATATCTCCCGCTGCAGCCGGCGCCTCAACGAATTCGACCTCGTCCTGCAAACATACACCTTCTGGTGTCGTAATAGTCAGTTCAATTGACATCTGCCCCTCCATAGGCGTGCGGTTGCATCACAGTGTCTTAGCTTTCTCGCGAACGTCATCGAGGTTGCCGACCATATAGAAGGCCTGCTCGGGGATGTCGTCGCACTCACCATTGCAGATGGCTTCGAAGCCGTCGATCGTCTCGGAGAGCGGCACGTAACGTCCGGGCCGGCCGGTGAACACCTCGGCGACGAACATCGGCTGAGACAGGAAGTAGCGGATCTTCCTGGCGCGATACACGGTCAGTTTGTCATCGTCGGAGAGTTCGTCCATCCCGAGGATCGCAATGATGTCCTGGAGGTCTGCGAATCGCTGGAGGATTTCCTGGATCTTCCGGGCCGTATTGTAGTGACGCTCGCCGACGAAGCGGGCATCGAGGATGCGGGACGTGGACAGCAGCGGGTCGACCGACGGGTAGATGCCCAGCTCGACGAGCGCCCTCGTCAGGAAGATGCTTCCGTCGAGATGCACGTATGTGGTGGCCGGAGCGGGGTCGGTGAAGTCGTCGGCGGGCACGTAGATGCACTCGACGGCGGTGATCGATCCGCGTCTCGTCGAGGTGATCCGCTCCTGGAGTTCGCCCATCTCGGTGGCGAGGGTGGGCTGATATCCCACCGCCGAAGGCATCCGCCCGAGCAGCGCGGACACTTCAGAACCCGCCTGGGTGAACCGGAAGATGTTGTCGATGAACAGCAGCACGTCGGCTCCCTGCTCGTCGCGGAACCATTCCGAGACGGCGAGAGCCGTGAGTGCTACGCGGAGGCGTGCGCCCGGCGGCTCGTTCATCTGGCCGTAGATCAGCGCCGAGCTCTTCAGCACGCCGGATTCCTTCATCTCGAGCCATAGCTCGTTGCCCTCGCGCGTGCGCTCTCCAACGCCGGCGAAGACCGACTTGCCCCCGTGCTCCATTGCGATGTTGCGGATGAGCTCGCGCATGATCACCGTCTTGCCGACGCCGGCGCCGCCGATCGTGCCGATCTTGCCGCCCTTGGCGAACGGCACGAGGAAGTCGATCACCTTGACGCCGGTTTCGAGCAGTTCGGTCGTCGTCTGCTGCTCTTCGAGCGAGGGCGCCGGCCGGTGGATGGGATAGCGTTTCTCGCATTCGATCTCGCCCATCAGGTCGACGGGCTCGCCGGTGACGTTCATGATGCGGCCGAGCGTGCCGGTGCCAACGGGGACAGTGATCGGAGCGCGGGTGTCCGTCACCTGCATCCCACGCACCAGGCCGTCGGTCGGCGCCATCGAGACGCACCGGACGGTGTTCTCGCCGAGATGCTGGCCCACTTCGAGCGTGAGCGTACCATCATCGCGTGCTACCGTGACGGCGTTGTGGATTGCGGGAAGGTTGTCCGGGGGGAACTCGACGTCGACCACCGGACCGATGATTTGAGCTATCTTGCCTTCGTTCATTTGAGTTGACCTCGTTTAGGAACCGGGAACCACAGATGAACGCGGATTAGAAAGAAACAGAATCAGTATCTGTGTTAATCTGTGTCCATCTGCGGTTTCATCTTCATCAGGCCCTGAGAGATTCAGAACCACCGACGATATCAAGCAGTTCCATAGTGATAGACATCTGCCGGGCTTTGTTGAGTTCGAGCGTAAGCTGTTCGATCATCTCGCCTGCGTTTTCGCTCGCGTTATCCATAGCCGCGGTACGGGCGGCGTTTTCGCTGGATGCCGTTTCGAGCAGCGCGTGGTATATCCTGGCTGCCAGGAACTCCTTCAGCAGGGGCTCGGCGATGGCCTCGAAAGACGGCTCGTGGAAGTAAACCTTCCGCAACGGGCCCGTGTTGAGCTTCGCCAGTTCGGCTATATCGAAGGGCAGTATCCGCTCCTCGACCACCTTCTGCTCGAACATGTTGACGAACTTGCTGTAGACGAAATGCAGCGTATCGATCGTGCCGTTGACGTAGTGTGCGATGGCCGCGTCGGCCATATCAATTGATATCGGATAGCTGATGTCGTCATAGATTTCATCATAGCGGTTCAGGACGTTGAGTTTCTGCCGGTCGGCGAGCCTGATGCCCTTCTGGCCGACGATCATCGCCGCGATTGCGGTGGAGCCCTGCGATTCGGCGAACCGGGTGAACTTGCGGATGAGATTCGAGCTGAACGCCCCGCAGAGACCGCGATCCGCCGAGAAGAACAGGACACCGGCGGTCTTATGGAGCCGCTCTTCGAAGAGCGGATGCTCGTCGCCGATGGCTTCGCCTGCATATCGCTTGACCATCTCGTCGATGTGTTCGGCATAAGGCCGCATCGCGAGCATTCTGCCCTGGATTCGGCGCAGCTTGGCTGCGGCCACCATTTTCATCGCCTTGGTGATCTTCTGCGTGTTCTGCACGCTGGCGATACGTTTCCGAATGTCGCGCATCGTTGCCATTTATCTGTCCTGACGGCGGGCAGGAGAGCCTGCCCTACCTGCGTCTTCCGCTCTCCGCCTCGGTCGCGGCGAACGTGTCCTTGAACTCCTTGATGGCGGCCTCGAAGGCAGCGTAGAGGTCGTCGTCGAAGCGGCCCTTCTCGTCAAGTTCCTTCAGCAGGCCCGCCTTGTTGGTGCGCATGAAGTCGAGCAGTTCATTCTCGAATCGAGCGCAATCCCCAACGGGTATGTCATCGAGGTGGCCCTTGGAGACGGCATAGATGATAGTCACCTGCTCGGCGGTCGGCATCGGCTTGAACTGCCCCTGCTTGAGTATCTCGGCGGTTCGTTCGCCACGTGCGAGCTGTTTGCGGGTGGCCTCGTCGAGTTCGGTGCCGAACTGTGCGAAGGCGGCCATTTCGCGATACTGCGCGAGGTCGAGCCTGAGGCTTGCGGCGACTTGCGCCATCGCCTTCATCTGCGCGGCAGAGCCGACCCTGGAGACGCTGATCCCGGCGTTGATGGCGGGCCGCTGGCCCTGGTAGAAGAGGTCGCTCTGCAGCACGATCTGGCCGTCCGTGATCGAAATAACGTTCGTCGGGATGTATGCCGACATGTCGCCGGCGTTGGTCTCGATGATCGGCAGAGCGGTCAGCGAGCCGCCGCCGCGTTCGTCGGAGAGCTTGACGGCTCGTTCGAGGAGCCTGGAATGGAGGTAGAAGACGTCGCCGGGGAATGCCTCGCGCCCGGGTGGGCGCCGGAGCAGCAGCGACATCTGCCGATATGCTACGGCGTGCTTGCTCAAGTCGTCGTAAGCCACCAGCACGTGCCCGCCGCGCTCGAGGAACTCCTCCCCCATTGCGCAGCCGCTGTAGGGGGCAATGTATTGCTGCGACGCCGGATCGCTCGCCGACGCGTTGACAACGATGGTGTAGTCCATCGCACCGTGGTCCTCGAAGAGGCTGACGGTCTGTGCGACGGCCGAGAGTTTCTGGCCGATGGCGACGTAGATGCAGATTACATCGGTGTCCTTCTGGTTGATGATGGTGTCGATAAGGATGGCGGTCTTGCCGGTCTGCCGGTCGCCGATGATGAGTTCGCGCTGTCCGCGTCCGATGGGTGTCATCGAGTCGATGCACTTGAGGCCGGTCTGGAGTGCCTCGTTGACCATTGCGCGTTCGACGATACCCGGCGCGACGCGTTCGATGTTTCGATGGATGTCGGCCTGTATTTCGCCCTTTCCGTCGATGGGCATTCCGAGGGCGTTGACGACGCGGCCGATTATTGCGTCGCCGACGGGCACCTGCATGATGCGCCCGGTCCGCTTCGCACGGTCGCCTTCCTTGATGCCGACATCCTCGCCGAGCAGCACTATGCCGACGTTGTCTTCCTCGAGGTTGAGCGCGATGCCCATCACGCCGCAGGACCCGCCTGCTGCGGCAGGGAACTCGATAAGCTCCATCGACATGCAGTTATCCAGGCCGTAGACGCGTGCAATGCCGTCGCCGACCTGTATGACCTCGCCGACTTCGGCAACATCAGCCTTGGCGCGGAACTCTTCGATCTGCTGCTTGATAACCGAACTTACTTCTTCTGCACGGATTGATTTCAATGCCATTGTGAACCTCTGCGCCCGGGGCCTGGCCGGCTATCCGAGCGATTCTTTCATCTGAGACAACTTGCTCCGGACGGTCCCGTCGACCACGCGATTGCCGATACGCAGCAGCGCCCCGCCGACGAGAGACGGATCAATGACTTTCTCTATGTTTATGTTCTTTCCCATCCGCTTGTAGAGCACGCAGCGGATGTGGTCGATTTTGTTTTCAGGAATATCGACGGCGGAGACGACGCTGACTTTCACGTCGCCCCGCTGCTCGTCGGCGAGCAGGTCGAATTCATCGACCAGGGCCGCGATTATCCCGATTCTGCCGTTCTTGACGAGCAGTCGTGCGAGGGAGCGGATATCCTCGCTCACGTCGATCATTCCCATCAGCATCTCGAACAGTTGCTGTTGATCTTCCGCGGAAATGAGCGGGTTCTGCAGGAGTTCGAGTGCATCGGAATCGACGGTGAGGAGATCGCGCAAAGCGGCCAGTTCAGCCTGGAAGCGGTCGAGGTCGTTCTGCTCGATTGCGATAGCCATCACGGCTCGCGCGTACCGTTTTGCGATCTTGCGGTCAGTCATGAGTATTTCGCCGTTTCCGCTTCTTATGAAACCGCTGATGAACCCAGATTAACACAGATAGTGGTTTTTCTAATCCGCGTTCATCTGTAG
>JAUWKK010000249.1 GCA_030614245.1 Planctomycetota bacterium
CCGTCCGCATTCCCACGGCGTTGCCGTGGGCTGTCATACTACGCCCTTTCAGGGCTGAAGAAGCCAGAGTTACTGCGGAGAGCAGAATATATTGAACGTTCCCGACCGGCCGCGTCCACGATGCCACTCCACGGCAAAGGGCGCCACTCAGTTCGACCAAGATTTTGCGTTCATGTCATCCTGAGCGTGAGCGAAGGATCTTTTCGCCCTCAAACGCTGGTCTCGATAAAGATTCTTCGTCGCTACGCTCCTCAGAATGACATGAAAACAACACTCCGCTCGCGGCAGCATGTTCAGCATACGTCGCTCCTGTTAGTAACACTACAACGCTGCTTTTTGTCATCCTGAGGCGCGAAGTCTCTCCTGAAGCGAGCAGGCCCTCCATACCCGCCTGCCTATGGCATGGCCCACCTGCCTGTGGCGGGAGCGGGGAGCAACGAAGTATCTTTCGATCTGTGAGTCCAGTGCATACCAAGGCTTGTGAAGAGACAGCGCGTCCATCGTGCGCAGGGACGATTCCGGCCTTTGGCCGGCGGGCGCCTGTCCGCCTTTGGCGGAAACCGCCCCTGCAAGGCAGGCTAGCCCTCAACTCCCTGCCTCGCAAGGCTTTGGGCGCCGCGCTTAGTAAGAAACGAGCGTCGTAGTGATGGACGCATACAGGCCTGTAGCCCTGATGCATATCAGGTATGAGACCTCAAGCTGCAAAAAACGGGCCATTTGCGCGGATTTTCAGCTTGCTTTTCCAGCCACATGGATTATACTTAGATGGTCGGAGAGCGAGATTGGGCATTTTGATCTTTGCCGCGCTAGACGGGGGGTTAGCGGCCTCCTGTAACCTGCAAACCGCTACAGCAGGGTTGAATTCCTCTCCGAGGTTCATCCCGACCGGTAAGCGGCGGTGGTAAGTGGCGCTGAAGGTCTGGTCCCATACAATGAGGCGATGTGAATCTGGTCAGAGCTTGACGGCAGCAGCCATAAGCATTCTCCCTCATGTGTTGTGGGAGCTCCGGGCTGGAGCTAACAGCCATTGCGGCGAGCCGGGAGGAGTATCGACGAGAGGTGCGCGGCATTTGTATATGATCGGCGTTCAGCGGTCGGCTTCGGCTGTCGACTGAACCGATGATCGACGGCGCGCGGCCCGCCGCTGCACGCTTTCTGCCAGTTGACCGCCTGGCTTCTGTTTTCACCAGAAGGATTCCCACGTTGGCCTATCAGGTCATAGCCAGAAAATATCGCCCGCAGAAGTTCGATGAAGTCGTCGGGCAGCGGGCAGTGGCCACGATTCTGAAGAACGCCATCGAGGCCGATCACGTCGCTCATGCCTATATCTTTGCAGGCCCCAGGGGGGTCGGCAAGACCACAATGGCGCGCATCCTGGGCAAGGCCCTATGCTGCGAGAAAGGCCCCACAGCCGACCCCTGCAACGAGTGCAACGCATGCACGGCCATCCAGACCGGCGACGACATAGATACACTCGAAATCGACGGAGCGTCCAACAGGGGCATCGACCACGTGCGGAAACTCATCGAGAGCGCCGCATACGTGCCGGCCAGGTCTCGATACAAGCTCTACATCATCGACGAAGCCCACATGCTCACAAAGGAGGCCTTCAACGCACTGCTGAAGCTCCTCGAGGAGCCGCCGGCGCACGTCAAGTTCGTCCTCGTCACCACCGAGCCGCAGAACTTCCCCGAGACGATCAGATCGCGCTGCCAGCGGCTCGACTTCCGGCGCATCTCGACGAACGACATGGTCGATGTGCTGAAGAAAATCTGCCGCAAGGAGAAGATCGAGATATCGGAGTCCGCGATCGATGCGATCGTGCGGAACTCGCGGGGCGGGCTGCGCGATTCACAATCGCTGCTCGAACAGCTAAGGTCGTTTTCGCAGGACGAGATCACCGACGCGGACGTCAACTCGGTGCTCGGCGCGGTCTCGCGCGACGCCATCTTTGCGCTCGTTGATGCCGTCTCGGATAGGGATGCCGCCGAAGCGCTGGGGAATCTGGACACCGCTGTCATGGCAGGCGTCGACGTCGGACAGTACCTTGCACAGCTTGCCGAGCATCTGCGCAGCCTGATGCTGGCGAAAGTCTGCAACGAGAACTCGCCGCTTATCGACGAAACCGCCGACGCCCTCAAACAACTCAAAACCCAGGCCGAAAACTTCGAGCTCGATACGATCATCTATGCAGCCCAACTGCTGGCCGACACCCGCCACAGAGTGAAGAACAACCCTCACAGCAGGATCGAGGCCGAGATGCTGCTCGTGAAGCTCTGCCGGCTCGAGGACCTCACTCCGCTGGGCGACATGCTCGACAGGATCGAGCGACTCGAACGGCGGCTCGACGGCCGGGGCGCACCTGCCGTGCCGCAGCCGGGAGCCGGCCGGCAAGGCGTATCCGCAGCCCAGACGAGGCACGGAGCATCCTATACAGATAACGTGCCGCCGCCGCAGGCCGTCTCCGAGCAGCCGTCGGCGGCACCTACCCTCAGCAGCGATCTCAACGAGAGCTGGCCCGCTGTCATCGGCATAATCAGCAAGAAAGGTACTACCGGCGCAATGTTGGCCCAGGGCAAGTTCATCGGCGCGTCCGACGGCGTCCTGCGATTGGGCTCGAGCTCGGAAACCGTCAGGAAGAGGCTCGAAAACAACAAGGATAAGCTCGAAAAGGCTATCGAGGAGCTTGTCGGAAACCGGTGGCGGCTCAAGTTCGAGCCAATCGAGGCCGTGACGGCCGCCGGCGAGGCCGGCGAACTGCACGACGAACCCGAACAGACCGCCGTCCCGCAGAACGATTCGTTTGTCGACCAATTGGTTCAGGCGTTCAACGGTATAGTAATGAAATCGCAGAGGTGATGAATGGCAAAAGGTATGGGCGGTATGGGCGCTTTCGCGAAGAAGGCCCAGGAAATGCAACGGCGTATGGCTGAACTGCAGGAGAGCCTCAAGAGCCGGATAGTGGAAGGTTCCAGCGGCGGGGGAGCGATAACCGCACTCGTCAACGGCCACAAGGAACTCGTCGGCATCAAGATCGATCCCGATGCGGTTGATCCCGACGACATGGAGATGCTCGAAGATCTCATCCTCGCTGCCGTCAGCCAGGGAACGAAGAAGGCCGAAGAGATGGCTTCGGAAGAAATGAGCAAGATCACAGGCGGGCTGTCGCTGCCGGGAATGGGTTGAGGCGAGGGCCGATTGCCCGACCGCGGCCTTCCGAAGCCTTGAAAGGAAGACTACAGGCTCAAGACTTCAGACTTCAGGGATGCGGCGCTGTCCTTCTTCCTGGAGCCTGAAGCCTGAGGTCTAATGAGATGAAGTCTCTTCAGTGAATGCCGATAATCGGGGATGTTGCAGCAGCATGAGCGGTTATACCAAGTCGCTGGGCAACTTGATGGAAGAGCTGGTGAAGCTTCCCGGCGTGGGGAAGCGCTCCGCCGAGCGGCTGGCGTTTCATCTCCTGCGAGTGAGCACTGAAGACGCGATGGCATTGGCCCGAGCCATTCGCGACTTGAAGAAGAACACGCGTCTTTGCTCGAAGTGCTTCAACATCGCGGAGAGCGACCCGTGCGGGATTTGCTCGGATTCACGGCGAGACCGGACGATTCTGTGTGTCGTCGAGCAGACGCGCGACGTGATCGCCATCGAGGAAGCGGGCACCTATAGCGGCCTGTATCACGTTCTCCAGGGCCGTATCGCCCCGCTCGAGGGCATAACGCCCGAATCGCTGACGATCAGCCAGTTGGTCGATCGCGTCAAGGTTGGCGGAATCAAGGAGGTAATCCTTGCGACGAACCCGGATATGGAGGGCGATGTGACGGCGAACTACATCGCCGAGCAGCTCGGCCCGGCTGGCGTGCGGGTCACGCGCCCCGCTCGGGGGCTCCCGGCCGGCAGCCAGGTCGAATACGTCGGAAAGAAAATCATCTCCGACGCTTTCGAAGGCCGGCAGCAGATACCGCCAGGCAGCGGATAGAATACGTTCCGGAAGACGGCTGGCCGTTATCCGGCTTCAACGTAACAGGGACATTTCTATGCCCATGAACATGAAAATGGAGTTCACGCTGGGGCAGCGCCTCGAGCTGAGGATGAAGCTCGCGCCGCAGATACTCCAGTCCATCGAAATCCTGCAGCTTCCAACCCTCGAGCTGCTTCAGCGTATTAAGCAGGAACTGGTCGAGAATCCCATCCTGGAAATTGACGAGACGAAGCCCGAGGAGACCGAGACGTCCGAGGCTCAAGCAACACCTGCCGAGACCGAACCGCAGGTTGAAAGGGGCGCCGACGAGGCCAAATCGCGCGACAGGGCGGAAGAGATTACTTTCGAGAGCATAGAGCCGCTAATGAGCAACTGGCAGGACTACGGCTCGGCCCCCAGCGCCGCTCGCCAAGTCAGCGGCAAGAAGGACAAGAAACTCGAAGCGATGATGAACACCGCAGCACGAACCCTAACGCTGCAGGATTATCTGTTCAACCAGTTCAGCCTGCTTGACCAGGACGAGCGGCAGATAGAGATCGGCCGCAATATGATCTACAACATCGACAGCGACGGCTACCTGCGCTCGTCGATTGATGAGCTATTCCCACCCGAGGAGAGCGATGTCTCGGTAAAGGAAGCACGGAAAGTCCTGCAGGTGATACAATCGCTCGATCCGCCTGGCGTCGGCGCCCGGGACCTGCAGGAATGCCTCCTGTTGCAGATAGACAACACCCCCAAAGAGGCACTGGCACGCCTGCTTGTCAGCCAGCACCTCGAGGACATCGAAAAGAACCGATACCCCAAGA
>JAUWKK010000239.1 GCA_030614245.1 Planctomycetota bacterium
CTTCGATGCGGTCGAGTCGCTGCGAATGTTCGAGCCGTCCACTCAGCGGTCGCGCGAGGCGATCCGCAGGTTCACCATTACCGCGCTTTCGCGGCGGCAGCTAGTGACCGCCAACCCGAAATGTGGTGCGCTGTGCCTGGCGGACTATCTTCCTAGTGACGCCGTAACGGCTTTCGTCGAGCCGCTGGACGTGCAGGAGCGCGCCGAACGCGAGCGCGAGCAGCTCGACGATCCATCGATGGCCTTCGACTACATCGACGTCTACAAGCACCTTGCGAAGCATCCCGGCATCTTCCTGACGGCGCTGCCGGCTGGCGATACCGACGACCGGTTCGATTATCGCTCGCAGTCGGCGCAGCGCTTCGAGCGCGAGACGCACGCGATCGTCGAGGAGCTCGACCGCATCGCGGCGCAGCACGACGCCGTATGCATCTTCTGCGACAACGACGCCGAGGAGAGCCGTCTGCGCGAGATTCTTCAGGGCACGCCGCTCGGCAGCTCGCGCAGGATCGAGTATCGCAGGGGATACCTCTCGGAAGGCTTCCTGCTGCCGGAAGTTCGCGTTGCGTGCATCGGCAATCACGAGATATTCAATCGGTACCAGCAGCGGCGGGTCGTCCGTCGCCGCAGTGTACCGATCGAGAGTTTCGTCGAGCTGAAGAAGGGCGATTTCGTCGTGCACGTCGCGCACGGAATAGCCCGCTTCAGAGGGATGGTGCGGCTGCGGAAGGAGGGGCGCGAGCGGGAGTTCCTCAAGCTGGAGTTCGCCGGGCGCTCGTTTGTCTACGTGCCGGTGACGAAGGCGGACCTTGTTCAGCGATACGTGGGCACGTTCAAGGCGCGCCCGAGCCTTAGCAATCTGGGCGGCAAGCGGTGGAACGCTCAGAAGGACGCAGCCAGGCGCGCCGTCCAGGATTTCGCAGCAGATCTCATCTATCGCCAGGCAATGCGTGCAGAGCTGCCCGGCTTCGCATGCCCGCCCGACGACGACATGCAGGTCGAATTCGAGAGGGCTTTCCTATACAAAGAAACCGAAGACCAGCTCGACGTGATCGAAGACATCCGGGCCGACATGGAGTCGAACAGGCCGATGGACCGCCTGCTCTGCGGTGACGTGGGGTACGGCAAGACCGAGCTTGCCATGCGAGCGGCCTTCAAGACGGTGCTCTCAGGCCGGCAGGTGGCCGTGCTCGTGCCCACCACGGTGCTCGCACAGCAGCATTTCAAGACCTTCACGGAGAGAATGGCCGACTATCCCGTTGCGATCGACATGCTCAGCCGCTTCCGCACGCGCGGCGAGCAGCTATCAACCGTCGAGGCGGCCGCACGCGGTAAGATCGACATGCTCATCGGCACGCACAGGCTGCTCTCCAAAGACGTCTACTTCAAGAACCTCGGCCTGGTGATAATCGACGAAGAGCAGCGGTTCGGAGTCGAGCACAAGGAGCGGCTCAAGCGGCTGCGCGAGATGGTCGACGTGCTCACTATGACGGCGACGCCGATCCCGCGAACTCTGCACATGTCGCTGCTCGGGATCAAAGACATATCGTCGCTCAACACGCCCCCGCAGGACCGCATCTCGATCCGCACCGAGGTCTGCAAGTTCGACAAAAGCCGCGTACGCGACGCCATACTCCGCGAGCTTCACCGCGACGGGCAGGTGTTCTTCGTTCACAACCGCGTGAAGGGCGACGCGCGGATCAAGAGCATCGCCCGCACGTGCGCCGAGATGCGAGAACTTGTGCCCGAGGCCCGCTTTGCAGTAGCTCACGGCCAGATGAGGGAGCGCCAACTCGAAGACGCGATGACGAAGTTCGTCAATCACGAAATCGACGTGCTCGTATCGACTACGATCATCGAGTCGGGCCTTGACATACCGAATGCGAACACGATTATCGTGAGCGAGGCGAATCTCTACGGCCTGGCCGACATGCACCAGCTCCGCGGCCGGGTGGGCCGATACAAGCATCGCGCGTATGCTTATTTCCTGCTGCCGCGCAGCCGGAAGCTCACGAAGCACGCGGTGCGGCGCCTGAAGGCCATCGAGGATTTCAGCGAACTCGGGGCCGGCTTCAAGATTGCAATGCGCGACCTCGAAATCCGTGGAGCGGGCAATATCCTCGGCGCCGAGCAGTCGGGCCACGTCGCCGCCGTTGGATACGATCTCTACTGCCGGCTGCTCGAAGCGTCCATCCGCGAGCTGAAAGACGAGCCGCCGCAAGAGAAACACGAGGTCGATCTCGACATACCCGTGACGGCGCTCCTGCCCGACGATTACGTGCCAGGCGCGCGGCAGCGGATACAACTCTACCGCAGGCTCGCGCTCAGCCAGAGCCTCGATGCCATCAAGGAACTCACTGCCGAGATGATAGACCGCTTCGGCAGTATCCCCAGGCCCGCGTGCAACCTGATAGACCTGCACGAACTCCGCGTCGTCGCCGGCAAGGCAAGCGTTACGTACATCGCCGTGCGCGAAGGCTACGCGCTCGTCAGGTTTGCCGACGCGCGAAGAGTCAATGACGTCCTCGCCGGGACACTCGACACCGTCCGGATGATAGACGACAAGACCCTGCACCTGCACCCGCGCCGGGAGCTGAAGGAGCCTCATCAGTGGATATGGCGCCTCCGCCGGACATTCAAGGGCGAACACGGCCAGCCGGCCCGTGCTCGCGGCAGCGGTGTTCGGTAAATGGGAGCCGGTTGCGTTGTGCCCCCGGGACCGTGGTATGTTGCGGGCTTCACGTGGGGCAGGCTTTCCAGCCAGCCTGCCCCCTCCATAGGCGGGCGGGTACGGTATGGCCTGCCCAGTCGGAGTAACCTTTGCTGCTCGGTCGGTGCGCGGGATGGCGGCGCAGGAATAAGGGCGAGATCAGTAAGCAGTGAAGAATATGGGTTCGAAGTTCCAGGCGACGAGCAACCGCTTGAAGGGGCGGTTCGCGAACCGCCCCTACTTCTTCTCCTTCCCTGCGCCTTGCGACGATACCCTCTTGATCCCCGCAATCAGGGGTGGATATTCGGATACCTGCCGGATGTTGACCGACCATGTTGTGGCCATGTAGCCGAGCATTCGCGGATTCTTCTGTGCGAGGGAGTAATCGATCAGCGCATCGACGGCGTCCGTCTTGTTCCATCCGGCCGGGAGGACGCGGAAGCCTTTCTTCAGCATCATCGGGATAGAGAGATACTCCTTGTGCTTGGTGTAGTGCCAGGGACATATGATGATGTCCGTGGGTATCAGGTCTATCGCAGGTGCCGTACCGTTGTCGGAGGACTCCCACCTGTTCAAGTTCATGCCGGTTGACTTTTGATCGATCAGCCGGTCGCCCCACATCAGCATCTCCACGCCCTTTGCCTTGAGGTGCTTGTGGTAATCGTTGATGGCCCCGGCCAAGAGCTTCGCGGGGTCCTTCCCCTTGCATCGCTCGCAGTGCTCCGAGCCGATCAGGAATATCTCGTCCATGCCCACATGGAACGCGTCGGCCTCGAAAGCATCGATCAGTTCATCCATCAGCGCAAAGACGACGCGGTTCACATCTGGGTGCAGAGTACACCAGTTCCGGAATGAAATGCCTTTGTTGTCGGGGAACTTGTCCGGTGTTTCGTCGAATTGCGGATAGTGCTTGAGCAGTGAAGCTGTCTTCTTCCTGTATGACTGATGGCCGACGCAGTTGAGCATGGGGATGACGCGGATTCCGTGTTTTCGGCAGGCGGCAGTGAACTTGCGCGCTCGGGCCTTTGTGATCGCCCCCGCATGGGCTTTCAGTTCCGGATGTGATTTGAAATCGAAGCGGTAGTCCACCTCGCAGATCAGCACGTTGACGCCCAGTCCGGCCAGGGCGGGCAGTTGTTTCTCGAGAATATCGAGTGACTTGTTGCCGCTGACCATCTTGTGAACGGCCCGCCAGTGCTCGCCCGCCTTGGGCCTGACATTCCGGTCGGCTACGGCGGCTGATGCGGCGGCGCATGCCGCCAGAAGAACGATTGAAGTGCTAATGGCTTTCATTCTCGTCACGATCCTCCTGAAGCTTCCTGCTTCCGCAGATGGTTGCGGTACTCTTGAAACAATACTCCTTCCCGCGATTGGTCGTTTACATTGTCCGGTTCATGCCGCAGACATTCGGATGGCGGCTGCGATGCACAAATGGAATACTACGCGCTACCGTGTCAGCCCGTGGCGTTACCATCGCCTTCGGCGTTTCTCTTCACGGACGTTTTCCGCATTCGGCGGCTGTGCGCTTCTTTCTGAGCCCGACGCGAGTGGCGCATCTCGACTACGGCCAGGACACCAAGAACGACCAGGACGGCGGCAATAGCTCCGGGGATCACCCAGCTCAGCGGGGATACCGGCTGCTCGGCCGGTCTCATCTCGAGTCCGAGCAGCACCGGGCTGGTCCTTTGGTTGCCCTCCTTGTCGTCGAAGCTCCATTTGTGGGGGAACCGGCCATCGACGGTGACGTATGAGCGCTCGCGGATGTCTTTTGGCTCGTTCAGCACGTATACGGTGAAAGCGCGGTCGTATTTGATCAGGATGAAGCCGCTGTAAAGGTGCCTCACTCCGAGCTTCGCGCCGTATTCGTCGTTTATTTCGAGCTCCACCCGTCTGAGGCGCTGCAAGGTGCCCTGGCAGTGAACGGCCGCCCCGCGATGCCGCTCCGGGGCGAGTTCCAGTTGCTCCCAGTGGATTTCAGGATCGACCGCTGCCCGCAGTTCCTCGGGTGTCATCTGCTTGGCTTTGTTCGCCAGGTAGAGCAACCCCTTCTGGTCGGGGCTGAGCGTGTTATCGCGGACTGTCCTCTCCAGAATCCAGGGGTCGGTCGTGTAATCGACAGGGTCGATCTGCCTGCCGACGAGATAAGGGACGACTTGTTCCTTCCCCTTCTTGTCGGTGTACTTCCACAGCTTGATGAAGTGCGCATAGAGTCGGACCATC
>JAUWKK010000107.1 GCA_030614245.1 Planctomycetota bacterium
ATAAATTCGCCAAAGATTAGGAAGCTCCTCTTCGTTCTGCTGTGCATGGCGATAATCAGCTATCCTCCCGTCAGCCTTGTTGTCAGGTGGGGACTGCGGGCAATGCGCCGGGCGCGGCAGCGGCACGCAAGCGGGCAGACGTCGTCGTCGTCTGGAAGCAGTAAATCGAAATGGGAGAAGGCCACCCGGCGGCTGCGCCGTGAATGGCAGGAGCTCGGTGCCGATCCTTTATCGAGTCAACGCTGGTCAAATTACAGGCTATTGCAGTACGCAAGGGAAGAAACGCCCAGGGACAGCCTCTTCCTCGTCTTCAGAACCGGCGAGTTCGCACAGTACGCCCGGAGGAAATTCATCCTTTACCTCGATCCCAGGATGATCGAAATCTACAGGACGAAGGGGAAGGAGGCAGCCCGCCAGGCCTTGCTCGACCTCGGAATATCATACGTCTACACTCCGCCCTACGTGGAACCGGTCCTCTCGAAAACATCGATCCGCCATATCCTTGCCGCCCCCGAGCTCTGCGAACTCATCGACGAATCGGATAACGGCTATCGCCTCTTCAAGCTGCTGACCGAGAAGAGGACTGTAGGCCGGGAGCCGCACGCTATCTCCAATTCGGATTTCTCTGCTGCCACACCCGCCGGCAACAGCCCTACGGACTGGTCGCTCTTCTCGCACCGTCATGGCTATGATGCCCGCAACTGGTCACTCCAGGAAGACGACGAGGGGAAGCGTTGTTTGACCGTCGTCAACGATACCGTGATGAATACGTATCTCTACTCTGGAACCGGCGAGATGCGCGCCGCTCCGACTGCGGCCGCCACTGATAGCTCATCAGGGCCCCGGATCGACCCCGACGCAACCTATCTATTCACCACGAAAGTCCGAGGAGCCGGGAAGCTCATGATCGCTCTGAGGGGGTTCGAAGCCGATGGCGAGCAAATGGTGCCGATGCCTCTTTGGATAGGTCTTCTGAATGCAGGCTACGAGGAGGTCAGCTTTCTCTTCAAGCCGTGCAGGGGTACAGCCAGGTATCGCCTGGCATTCTGTCTGATGGGAAGAGGCCGGATGACGATACAGGGCCTGAAGATCGAGAATCTTCGCTTCGACGACAGGCAGGAATAGTTCACGAACCGCCGCTACTGCCGCCCAGTTTATGATATGCGGCGGTCAGCTTCTCCAGTTCGTGCAGGGCGTTGTATTTCTTTTCGGCCCACTCCCGAGCCCGGGCGCCCATCTTCCTTCGCCTCTCAGGGTCTCTCACCAGCTCCCTGATGCCGCGAGCGATGTCGCCGGGATCAAACGGGTCCACGAGCAGAACGGCGCCGGTCTCCTCGCCGAGCCGCCTGTGGTAATCGATCGGGCTGGCGATGATCGGAAGACCCGCCATAAGATAATCGTGAATCTTGAGACACGCTGAAAGCTCGTAAGACTTGCATACCGGCTGGATCAGCGCAACACCGGCATCCGCGCTGCTGGTGTACTCCGGCAGTTCATCGACGGGAATAAAAGGCAGCACGAAGACATTCCCGTGCTTCGCGGCTCGGGCCGCATTCCTGATGCCTTCCTTCGCCGGCGACTCGGGGCCGATGAACACGAAATCGGCTTCAGGCACCATATCCGCAGCCGCTGTCAGCTCGTACAGCCCTTTCCCATCGATGAACCCGCCGATGAAGAGGATAATAGCCCTGCCCGCATCGCCGCCGATGAGTTCCCTGAGCTTGTCGGAAGCAACGGCCGGCCCGAGCGGAGCGCAGTTGCGCACCACCAGCGGCCTTCGGATGCCGTACATCCGCTCAAGCTCGTCGGCGATCCCGCCGCTGCCCGTTATCACCAGATCGGCGAGCGGCGCCAGCTTCGCCTCGACCTTCGCCCACAGCTCGACGCAGCCCGGATGGGCGCCGCACTTGTTCTCCAGCCAGTCCACGCACAATTCGTGGCTGTCGTAGACCAGCTTGGCGTGCCCGATCTTCGCACAGAGATGCGCAGCCTGGAGCATGTGCAGATCGTGGGCGTGATAGGCGTCGGCCTTCAGCAGGAGTCCCCTGATGACCCACGGGATGCGGTAGGTCATTTCCACCAGGTGCGTGCCCAGCCTGGCGATCAGCTTGCCGATGGCCGTCGCCGGTCGCCGTTCAGGCTTGGCCGGTGGCGCTGCAACCGGAGAACTCGCTTTCGCCGGCCGCCTTACGATTCGCTTGAAGATCTCGATCGTCCTCTCGCCGATGCGCGGAATACGCAGGAACTGCACTCCGTGCCAGGTTTCCCGGCGGGGCAATCCCGGGCCAGGGCGGCCGATGACCGTTACCGCGTGACCCGCCCGCACCAGGTGCTCCGCTTCCCTCTTCACGCGCGGGTCATTGCTGATGGGATTGCGGACGAACATGCATATCTTCATCTCGCGCTCATGCCTCCCCGTCTCGTGGAGACTCGGCCCGGCGAAAACGTGACAGCAGCCCGCTGAGCCCGTCCCTGACGAGCGGCTCTCGCCGATAGATCAGACCCAGATGAAGCGCCACCCCCGCCGCGAGCATGCACAGAGAGATCCACTGTGAGTCCCAAACCCAGTAGCCCACTGCCGCCGGCAGCATCAACGGCACCGCTCGAAGGGCCTCCCGAAACAGTGCAATAGTGCCGTGCATGCCGGCTTTGGCCAGCCGCATTATCACGATCAACTGATGGATGTAAACCAGCGTCCCGACTGCCGAGAAGCACGCGAGCGCGGTCCTCGGCCCGCCGAGCCACCACCCCAACGCCAATGCACCGGGACGGCTGATCAGCACGACTATGTTGTAAAGGAACAGCACGCCGGCCCGCTGTCTCACCAGAAAGACGGTCGAAATCGGGCTGACTATCAGGCCCATCAGCATCCACGGAGCCAGTATCTGCGAGTAAACGCCCGCCTCGTACCACTGCGACCCGAACACCGTCTCGAACAGCAAAGGCCCGAGCATGGCGATTGCCACGATGGGAACGATGCACGTCAGCCTGACGATGTCCACGGCTTTGTCGATCGTCTTCGAGATGCTTCCGGTCTCGCGCCATTCGGCGGCGCCTTCGGGATAGAATACCTGCCTGATGCTGCCCCCGACAAGCCCCAGAGGCAGCATAATACTCACCATTGAGAATGTGTAGTACCCTACGACGGCCTTGCCGAAGAACCGCGCGAGCAGGAGCACCGGCAACGACTGCGAAGTAACATTCAGAACGGAACTCCACACTTGTATTTTCGGGAACTGCGAATGCCGCTTAGCCGCGCCGGCGAGCGTGCAGGCGGGTGCTTCGTCACCTTCCGACCGGTAAAGCAGCACACTCAGCACGGCAGGAGCCGCAATCAGCAGGCCCATCATCGAGCCGATGAACGTGCCGAGCAGCAGGTAAAGAGCGCCGCCTCCCATCAGGTATCCCAGCGCGATCTTCGCACCGTGGCCCGCTCCGGCCGTGCCGAACTGCGAAAGCGATGAAAGCCCGAAGCGGCCTTCCTTCGAGCACGTTAAGTGCGCGATCTGGCCCAGGCACGCTGCGAGAAACACGAGGGGAACGAACCACAACAGCGTGCTCAGGGCCGGCTGTTCCAGAAAGTCCGCCGCCGCGCCGCCGCAGAGGATGGGCAGCAGGATCGCCGGCACGAGCAGGCCCAGCGTTATCAGAAGACACAGTATGACTAGGGTTCCGGTCTCGGCCCGGCTCCTGGAGAGTGGTATCGCCATGGCGTAACCGAGACACGAAAACGCAACGGCCCAGTTGCTGACCGAGTTGACCGTACCGACTATGCCGAAATCTTCGGGAGTGAACAGCCGCGAGATGACAGGGGCCGCGACAACACCGATGACGACGGCCCCGCCTCGACCAAGCATGAGCTTTGCGGTGCCGCTAACCAGCTTGCTCATAGTTCGCCGACCCATCCATCACCCGCCTCGGCGGGCAGGCGCGTTGCGTTGCCCGCTATGAAGTGACCGGCTTCAGCACACACCCCACAGATTCCCGCCAAGAAAGCAGGGCCCGGCCTGATGGCTACATCAGGAACTCGCCGATGCAATCCACAACGTACTTCGCCTGCTCATCGCTCAATTCCGGGTAGATAGGCAGTGCGATCGTCTCCCTGGCGGCTTTCTCGCTTTCAGGCATGTCGCCTTCCTTATAGCCGAGGTCGGCGAAACATTCCTGCAGGTGGAGCGGCACGGGATAGTATATCTGGCAGGCGACGTCATTTGCTTTCAATGCTTCAATAAGCTCATCCCGCATGGGAACGCGAATGACGTACTGATTGAAGACGTGGCGGTCGGTCACGACGTCGGGAAGGGTGACCTTCCCATCATCGACGAGCCCGGCAGCCCTGAAGAGCTCATTATAGCGGGCCGCGTTCGCCTGGCGGCCCGCCGTCCAACCGTCGAGGTGGCTCAGCTTCACTATTATGACGGCCGCTTGCAGTGCATCGAGCCGGAAGTTGCCGCCGACGACCTTGTGGTAGTATTTCGGCTTCGAGCCGTGGGCGCGGAGCGCCACAAGTTTCTCGGCACGCTGCTCGTCGTTGGTGACGACCATTCCGCCGTCACCGGCTCCGCCGAGATTCTTCGATGGGAAGAACGAGAAGCAGCCGTAGTGCGGAATGGAGCCCGCCCGCCGGCCCTTGTATTCGGCGCCGAGCGCCTGCGCTGCGTCTTCGATCACGATCAGATTGTGCCGCCGCGCGATCTCCATTATCGGGTCCATATCCGCCGACTGCCCGTAGAGGTCGACGGGAATGATCGCCTTTGTCTTTGGGGTCACGGCGGCCTCGATGAGCGCCGGATCGATGTTGTAAGTGCGAGGATCGATGTCCACGAAGACCGGGCGGGCGCCCATGCGCGCGATCGACCCGCCCGTGGAGAAGAATGTATACGGCGTCGTGATGACTTCGTCGCCGGGGCCGATCTCCTCCGCCATCAGCGCGATCAACAGGGCATCCGTGCCGGAAGATACGCCGACGGCGTGGGAACAGTTGGAATGCTCCGCAATGGCCGCTTCGCATTCTTTGACCTTCGGTCCGAGGATGAAATACTGTGACTCGAACACCTCGATCACGGCGCTGTCTATCTCGGATTTAATGCCCCGGTACTGGGCCTTCAGGTCAAGCATCGGAATCTTCATCAGCTAACCTCTTAATCGACGAGAGATACACTCTTTCTGTCATCGGAACGCGAATACACCAGGCCGCAAGCTTCGCAGGAGGCCATTGTCGCTTCATCGAACTCGAGTTTCTGCGCGCCGCACCTGCACATCCAACCCTTCCGAACCGCTGGGTTTCCGTACACGAGCGCGTAATCGGGAACATCGCCGGTGACGACCGCACCGGCTCCTATGAATGCGTACTCACCTATCGTGTGGCCGCACAGGATCGTTGCATTCGCGCCGATAGTCGCGCCCTTGCGCACGAGCGTCTCCCGCACCTCGTGCATTCGCACGATCTCGCTGCGGGGATTAAACACGTTTGTGAACACGCACGAAGGCCCGCAGAAGACGTTGTCCTCCAGTATCACACCCTTGTAGACCGAGACGTTGTTCTGCACCTTGCAGCCGTCGCCTATGATGGCGCCGGGGCCGATCGACACGTTCTGCCCGATAGTGCAGTTCCTGCCGATCTTCGAGTTCTTCAAGACGTGGGAGAAGTGCCATATCCTTGTCCCCTCGCCGATCTCGCACGGCTCGTCGACGCACGCGGACGTGTGGACGAAGTATTGCGGCTCGTCGCCCGCCGGTGCTCCGGAGTATTCGATGAGAGCACCATCATTCTGAAGCGATTGCTGGCAGGCTTCGAGGACTTTCAGGACGCGAAGGCCTTCTATCCCGTCGGTTGTGGGTTGTTTTCGCGTTTCAATACATTCGAGAAAATGCAGACACTCGGCCCGTAACGGCTCAGCGGATTCGATCTCCACGGCCTCGCCCTCTGCTTTCACCGCCGAAGGCATCCTGTTCTTCCATTCGACCTTGTGTGGATAGAGCACCAGCTTCTCTTCGGCGGTGTCGTCGAAGACGGCCATCTTCTCCGATCCGACCACGACGAGCCGCTGTTCCTTGAATGGATGCAGCCAACTGACGAAGATATGCGCGCGGACGCCGCTGGGGAATACAAACTGGCTGACAGTGACATCGGCCACCTGCTGATTGAGATAGCTGCCGCCCTGGCACGACACCATCGAGGGTTCCTCGTCGAGCAATGCCAGCATGACCGAAATATCGTGGGGGGCGAAGCTCCAGAGGATGTTCTCGGCCGTGCGTATCTTCCCGATACTCAGGCGGTTCGAGTACAGGTATTGCACGCGGCCGAGTTCTCCGCTCGCAATCAGCTCGTTCAACCCGATGACGGCGGGATGGTACCGGAGAATATGCCCGACCATCAGTATCCGCTCACGGTGCGCGGCCATCTCGATGAGTTGCTCGCCTTCCTCCACCGTGAGTGCCAGGGGTTTCTCGACGAAGACGTCCTTGCCGGCTTCCAGTGCGCTCTTGGCCATCTCGAAGTGCATGGCCGCCGGCGTGGAGATCGCGACGGCCCTGATGCTGCTATCTTCGAGCACCGAAGCGTAATCGGTGCGGAACTCGACATCCGGATACGACTCCGTCACCAGCGCTTCACGCCCGGCGTCGGAGTCGCAGATAATCCGCAAGGCCCCGATGTTATGCATGTTCCGAATCAGGTTCTTGCCCCAGTATCCGAAGCCGACAACCGCAATCTGATCCATCTCTGCCCTTTCGTCGAACACGGCCAACGGAAGACTGTTGACCGCGGCACCCGTCTCAGACGGTCTTTCTGAACTTGCCGTCGCCTTCGTTGACGAGTTTGTGGAAGCCCGCGCGTTTGAGTTCCGAGTCGCTGGGTGCCTTGTTCATCTTCGCATAGCGCGTGTTGACGCCAACGGCGGTAATGACGCGGCGCACGGGCCCGCCGCATTCGGGGCATCCCTCCAGGGGGGCATCGCTCATCTTCTGCGTGACGGCGAACTGCTCCCGGCAAAGTTTGCACGCCTTGCTCGGATCGGCGGCCTCATATGTATACGTCGGCACCGTATGATCCTCCTCAGCCTCCACGCTCAGAATCATACACTTATTATTCGGTGGAAACAACGTGGATTCCAGATGCAAATAGACAATGCCACCCCAGCGAGCGGTGTGGCATCGAAAAGCGTTCGGAGCTTCTGTATCGCCCATCAGCCGAGCAGATCCGTCGCGGCCTCAGCGATATGCGGTGCGGACAGTCCGTACTTGTCGAACAACTCGTCCGGCGTGCCGGATTCGCCGAACGTGTCCTGCATGCCGATGAACTTCATCGGTGCAGGGTGTTTCCGGGCAAGCACCTCGGCCACGGCGCTGCCGAGGCCGCCGATCACCTGGTGCTCTTCGGCAGTAACGATGCCCTTCGTCTCGGCTGCCGCCGCAAGGATAAGGTCCTCATCTATCGGCTTTATGGCGGGCATAGTTATCACTCGTGCCTGGATGCCCTCGGCTGCCAGTTCCTCGGCGGCGGCCATCGATTGCTGCACTAGAGAGCCGCAGGCGATGATGGTAACGTCGCCACCGTCGCACAGCGCTGTGCCTTTGCCGAGCTCAAACCTATAGTCTTCGGTCAGGACATCGACAACCTTGGCCCGGCCGAGACGGAGATAGTACGGCCCGTCGGGATGCTCGGCCATGTACCGCACGGCTCCGGCCGTCTCGAAGGAGTCGCACGGGCAGATCACTCTCATGTTCGGCAGCACACGCATGATGGCCATATCTTCGTTTGCCTGCGCGGATGCGCCGTCTTCGCCCACAGAAATTCCGGCGTGCGTGAAGCAGAGATTGACATTGAGATTTGCGCGGCAGACGGTGTTGCGGATCTGCTCCCACGCGCGTGAGCCGAAGATGGCAAACGTGCTGGCGAAGGGGATCTTGCCGCAGGTGGCCAGCCCGGCGGCTGTATCGACCATGTCGCTCTCGGCTATGCCCATATTGAAGAAGCGGTCAGGGAACTTCTTCAGGAAATCAACAGTCATGGTTGATTTCGACAGGTCGGCATCGAGCACGACGATCTCGGGATGCAGTTCGCCCACTTCGGCGAGCGTCTTGCCATAAGCTTGGCGTGTAGCGGCTTTTTCGGCCATTCATTTTCCTTTCAGATAAGCCGGCGTCTCGGCATTCACTATAAGGCAACCACAGATGAACGCAGATG
>JAUWKK010000377.1 GCA_030614245.1 Planctomycetota bacterium
CGCCCCCGGCCGGCAGCCGCGCGCGCTACAACCGCACCACGGGCCCCACGCCTATTATGGTTGCCGCCGACGGCAAGCGCCCCCCCGGGGCCGCGCAAATTGAAGTGCGCGGCCGCGAACTCAACGGGCCGGTCTTCTCCGAGCCGGGCGGCCGGCCCCCCGCGCTCTGCAAGGATGCCCTCGCACAAGCCGCCAAGACCGGCCGCGCCGTCGTCATAATCGATACCGCAGGACGGCTGCACATCGACGAAGAGATGATGCGCGAAGTCGAGCAGATATCGCAGAAGGTCAAGCCACACCAGACGTACCTCGTCTGCAACGCAACGACCGGCCAGGATGCCGTCAACAGTGCCAAGGAATTCAACAACCGGCTCGAACTCGACGGCATCATCCTGACTATGCTCGACGGCGACGCCCGGGGGGGAGCGGCGCTCTCGATCCGGGCCGTCACCGGCAAGCCGATCAAGTTCGTCGGCGTCGGCGAGAAGCTCGACCGCCTCGAAGAGTTCCATCCCGACCGAATGGCGAGCCGCATCCTCGGCATGGGCGACGTGGTCAGCCTCGTCGAGAAAGCCCAGGAGACGTTCACCCAGGAACAGGCGGCGGACCTGCAGAAGAAACTCCGCAAGAATACGCTGAACCTGGAGGACTTCCTCGATCAGCTTCGGCGGATGCGCAAGATGGGGCCGCTCTCGGAACTGCTCGGGATGATCGGAATGGGCGGCTCCGACATGCAAGTCGACGAGAGCGAGCTGCCACAGGTCGAGGCGATCATCCTGTCGATGACACCCTATGAACGCCGCCACCCGGAACACATCGACGGCTCGAGGCGCCGGCGCATCGCCGCAGGCTCGGGCCCCAGCCCGACCGACGTCAATGCCCTGCTCAAGCAGTTCAAGCAGATGAAGAAACTAATGCGCAAGTTGGCCCGCGGCGGCAAGCGCGGCAGGAAAGTGCAGTTGCCGCCCATGTTCGGATAGCAGAGAGAGAATCCGCAGAACCGCGAGCCGCGAAGAGCGAAGGAGACCGATTTGGTGAGATTGAGATTGAAGCGAATGGGCAAGAAGCATCACGGGACGTACAGAATCTGCGCTTTTGACGCACGTTCGCCCCGCGACGGCCGCGAGCTCGAAATCCTCGGAACCTATGACCCGTTCAAGGAGAAGGACGAAGATAAGGTCGTCGTCGACCGCGAACGCGTCATACATTGGCTCGACAACGGCGCCCGACCGACCGACAAGGTGGCCGTTCTGCTCAAGAAGCACGGCATCAATCCATAGTGATGCCCGAGTCGATGCGTGGAGGTCGGGGAGTATGCCGGAGCAGACAGGAGATCGCCCGACGGTCATCGACGTGCTCACGCTGTTCCCTTCGATGTTCGAAGGGCCGCTCAGCGAAAGCATCATCAAGTTGGCCCGGCAGAACGAGCTCGTCCGCATACGGATGACCGACATCCGTGACTATGCACGGGACCGGCATCGATCCGTGGACGACAAGCCCTTCGGCGGCGGCCCCGGAATGCTCATGATGTGCGGCCCGGTGTTCGACGGCGTAGAATCCGTCGAGCCCGTCGAGGGCGCCGAGCCTCGGGTCATCCTGCTGACGCCTCAGGGGCGGAAGTTCGACCAGGCATACGCACGCGAACTTGCCGCCACGCGGCACCTCGTGCTCGTCTGCGGCCACTACGAGGGCTTCGACGAACGCATCCGCATTGGCCTGAGTGCCGAGGAATTGAGTATAGGCGACTATATTCTATCGGGCGGCGAGCTGCCGGCGATGGTCGTGATAGACGCAATCGTGCGGCTGCTGCCGGGAGCGCTCGGTCACGAAGACTCAGCGGCTCAAGAATCATTCGAGGATGGACTGCTGGATTTTCCGCAATACACCCGTCCGATGGTCTTCCGAGGAATGAGCGTGCCCGACGTGCTGATATCGGGCCATCATCAGAAGATCGAAGAATGGCGCCGCGAGCAGGCAAGGAAGCGTACCGCCGAGCGAAGACCCGATATGCTGAAAGATAACTGATCGGAACGAAAACCGACCCGCCGGAGGCGGACATGCGCCGAGGCGTTTTATGCAACAGGAGCAATCAATGGACGCTATCAAGAAACTTGAGATGGAATGCCTCAAGGACGATATCCCCGAGTTTAACGTTGGCGACGATCTAGATGTCCACGTTCGGATCGTCGAAGGCGAGAAGGAACGCATTCAGGTGTTCAAGGGCACGTGCATCGGCCGTAAGGGCAGCGGGGTGCGCGAGACCTTCACGGTCCGCCGCATCGTGGCGGGCGAAGGCGTCGAGCGGGTCTTCCCGCTGCATTCGCCCAAGGTCGCCAGTATCACCGTCTCCCGTCCGGGCAAGGTCCGCCGCGCGAAGCTCTACTATCTCCGCGACCGCGTCGGCAAGGCCACGCGCGTTAAAGAGCGCCGCATAAAATGAGCGACCGCGACAAGCTGGGGCGGCGGGGCGAGAAACTCGCCGCCCGTCATCTGCGCCGCAACGGCTATCGAATAGTCGAGCGAAACTTCCGCTGTCCACTCGGCGAAATTGACATAATCGCCCTTCGACCCGATGAGGTTGTCTTTGTCGAGGTCAAGACCCGCCGCTCCGCCGAATTCGAGCCGCCCGAGGTCAACGTCACGCGCGCCAAGCGCCGCCGAATCCGCCGATTGGCACAATACTACCTCACAGAGAAGAACATCGACGACTTCAACGTCCGCTGCGATGTCATCGCAATCGTAATGAACGAAGCCGGAGGCACAGAGCTGGAGCATTTCGAGAATGCGTTCTGACGCCTGTTTCTGCTTGGGGAGAATGGCGGGTGGCTGCTGCGCAATTTGCTCTCGACTTCGCGCCTGGCGGTGAGCCGGTTGCGTTGTCCCCCCGGAACCGTAGCATGTTGCGGGCCCGCTCCGCCCCTTCAGGGCGGCTCGTCTTGCTTTGCTCCTTTACTGGGGCTGAAGCCCCAGCCTATATGCCTCCCGGCTCTCAGCGGCTTCGCAGCGAGGAG
>JAUWKK010000151.1 GCA_030614245.1 Planctomycetota bacterium
CGCAATGTTGTCTCGGAAGATGCTGCCGGTTGTAGTAATTGTTGCAATGCTGTCGTTGAATGCCCTGGCCGGCGAGTCGAAACCGCCGGGGCCGGTGATCGAGAATATCGAGCCAGACGCCATCCCGATGCCCGGCGGGGCAGCGGTGACGATTCGCGGGACGGGCTTCAACAAGCTCGACGCGACGAAGATGAAGGTGACCTTCGGCGGCAAGCCCGCGCCGACGTTCGAGGTGATCTCGGCCGAGGAAATCCGCGCCGTCGCGCCCAAACTCGAGACCGAAGGGCTGAAGGTCGTCGAGGTAATCAATCCCGACGGCCAGTCGGACAAGTTCGAGGTGTTCCGCTACGGTGACGAACCGGGCATCATGCCTGCGATATTCAGGCAATTCAAGGCGATCTGGGCATTCATCCGGGCCGACCGCAGCCATATAATCTATCCGCTGCTCGCAATGTCGATACTCGCCGTCGCGTGGACGGTGCACTGCCTGCTGGTCGTACGCCAATCGCAGATACTGCCCGAGGGCGTGCGGGCTGCGCTGTTCAGGCACATAACCCACAATAACCTGCGCGCGGCCTTGAACGTGTGCGACCGGAACGAGTGCGTGCTGAGCCGTGTTGTCGTGGCCGGTCTGCGCAAGGCCGGTGAGGGTGATGCGGCAATCCGCGAGGCGATCCAGGCCACGGGGTCGCGAGAGGGCGCAAGACTTCAGCAGAAGATCAGCTATCTCTCGAATATCGGCACGATCGCACCCATGCTGGGGCTGCTGGGCACCGTGTGGGGGATGATCCTCGCATTCCAGGCACACGCCGGCATCGCAGAAAACTTCCCGCAGACGACGCTGTTGATGGCGGCCGTCTCGACGGCGATGAACACAACCGCCGCCGGATTAATCGTCGGCATCCCGGCAATGGCGTTCTATTTCTTCCTGCGGGGCAGGCCGCTCCAACTGATGACCGAACTCGAAGTCGCTTCTGAAGAGGCCGTCCACGCCTTTGAGAACCGGGGAAAAGCCAAATGAACATCCGAAAGGTCTCACTCGAAGACGACGGAACATTCCAGATCGCGCCGCTGATGGATATAGTCTTCCTGCTGCTGGTGTTCTATCTCGTCACGTCGGCGCTCCAGCAGATGGAGAAGCACATGCTGATCAATCCGCCGAAGTCGCAGCAGGGCACCGAGGTGGCCCGCCGCCCGTACCAGATCATCATAAACGTCTCGAAGGACGGCGAGATAATCGTGAACAAGAAGGTGTGGAAGATCGACTCGCTGGCGAATCGTCTGAAGGAGATGAAGGACCTTGCGTCGGGCCGGGAAGCGCCGGAGTTCTCTGTGATCATCCGCGCGGACGGCCTCACGGCGCATCAGCACGTGATAAATGTAATGGACGCCTGCATCACCGCCGGAATGAGCCAGATGTGGTTTGTGACGGTAGATAGCAACCTTTGATGCGGCCGGGCCTGCAACTTGAGGGCGAAGCGAAGATGTCTCTTGAGAGATTCAGAATGAAGCACGTTGTAACCGGCCGGCGTGCGCCCGGGCGGGTGCGGGGTATAGCTGTGCGCATCCTGCTGATGCTGGCGGTTGCCACGGCGGCGATGGCCGGCGAAGCCGCTGCACCTCCAACCGATTCGCGCCGGCCGAAGAAAGACTCGGCCGCTACGCTCCAGCTCGAACTCGCTCACAAGCTCAGAGAAGAGAAGCTCTACAGCACGGCGATACCGCAGTTCGAGAAGTTCATAGCGTTGCACTCGAAGGACCCCCGCTATCCCGAAGCGCTCTTCTGGCTGGCCGATTGCCACCTGCTGCTGCAACAGTATGACCACGCCGCCCGCTATTACCAGGAGTTCATCCGCAACTACAAGAAGCACAAGCGATACGCGCTTGCACTGCTTAACCTCGGCCGCTGCAGGCTGAAGCTGAAGTCCTACGACCGGGCGATGGCGGCGCTGCTCGAGCTCGAGAAACTCCCGCCGCCCGCGAAGCTGGCCGGCCATACGAAGTTCTACCTCGGCCAGGCGTACTACAGAAAAGCCGACTACGTCGACGCGCTCCAGTGTTTCGACGTTGTCGTCGCGGACACGGAAGCCGATGCTCGCTATCGCAGCCTTTCGCTATTCTGGGCCGCCGACGTGCACCAGCGCACGAACAAGTTCGAGAAAGCCGTCAAGTGCTACTTGCGTCATCTGAAAGAGTTCCCCGGGCGGGGGCTCGCCGGAGACATCCAGATGCGGCTGGGTGAATGCTACCAGCGGCTCGGGCAATACAGCAAGGCCGCCGAACGCTTCGCACTCGCGGAGAAACACCCCCGCTTCCTTGTGGATGCGCTCCACAATCGCACGATGTCGCTCTTCAAGACTAAGAAATACGCCGCCGCCATACAGCCCGCACAGCAGCTCATCGCGAAGTTCCCCGACAGCGAGCACGTCGGCAACGCATATCTGCTCCTGGGCCGCTGCAATTACGAACTGAAGCAGTACGCCGAGGCCGTCAAGAGCTTCGAGAAGCTCGTGCTGCGGTTCCCCAACGCGCCCGCCGCCGAGGAAGCCTTGCTCAGAAGCTGCTGGTGCTACTACTATCTTGGCGAAAAGCACCATCCCGCACGGATGAAAGCCTGCCAGAGCTATCTGGCCAAGTATGCAAAGAGCAAGGAATCCGGCGAGGTGCGCTTCCTGCTGGGAGATGTCTCGGCAGCGCTCGGGCAGCTTGAAAGCGCCGTTGCGGACTTCAAGGCGGTGACCGAGGCGTCGCCGTACTACGAGCGCAGCCGGCTCCGCATAGCGCTGACGTACCATCAACTCCGCAACCTGCCCGAGGCGGCCGCCGCCTATGATGATTTCGTCGCCGGTTTCCCCCGGAATAAACGCGTCGACTACGCCCTGATGCAGGCCGGGCTCATCTATTACTACCTGGCCGAAAGCGCGGAAGCCGCCGAAAAGAAGAAAGCCCTCTACGCCAAAGTCGAAGACCGCCTCGAGAAGTTCCTCAAGAATTACCCCACGCACAAGAGCGCCCCCGAGATGCTGTTCATCAGGGGCCAGAGCGAGCGGCTCCAGGGCAAGATTGATGAGATGGCCGCCACGTTCGGGCAATACGTGCAGATTGACGGCGTGGCGAAAGTCTCCTCGGCGATGTTCTGGATCGGGGAGTTTCACAGGAGCAAGGGCGACCGTGCCCGCCTCGCTGCCGATGCGAAGATCGACCAGAAAATGGTGCCGGAGGCCCGCAAGCTGCTCGCCGAGTCTGTCTCGCACGACGACCTGGCGATCTCGGCCTATCGGAAGAGTATCAAGCTGGCCGGGAAGCCGGCGAATACGCCGCGCGCGCGGCGCGGCCTGGCGCAGGCGAGTTTCGCCGCAGGCGTCGCACGTCTCACCGAGACGGGCTACCTGCGCGGCGATGCGAAAAACGCCGCCGGGCAAGAGAAAGCCGAGAGACTCGAGAAGCTCGCCGAAGCAACCGCCGCGAAGGCCGGTAAACAGCTCGACGATGCCGCCGCCGCATACGAGCGGGTCTTCAATGCTGCGCCGGAACTGGTGACCGACCCCAACACATATCGCTGGGCGGCGTCGAGGTTCCGTACACGCAAGGAGCCGGCCCGGGCCATCCGCATCTACAAGGCACTTCTCGAGCGCTGGCCCAAGACTGAAACCCGCCACAGCGTGCTCTCACAGTTAGCCATTACCCATACGGAACTGCCTCGGCCAGATTGGCGGGCGAGCCTGAGCTACAACAACCTGCTTCTGGACGAATACGCCCAGCAAGCCAAGACAAATCCGGCCAAGCCGCGCAAGTTCGAGACTCAGGCCAAGTTCGGCAAAGCCCTCGCGCTGAAGCAGCTCGATCAGTATGACGCCGCCGCCGAGCTCTTCAATGAGGTGATCGAGCGCCGTCCGGTCGCCGACGAACTGAGCGTGAGGAGCCGTGTCGAACTGGGCGAAGTATACTTCAGGCAGGCAGAGAAACTCGAAACCGCGGGCAACAAACGCGCCGCAGCAAAGAAACACGCCCAGGCGATCAATCTTTTTGCGATGGTCGGCATGCTCTACGAACACCCCGAGCTGCCGCCGCGTTCGCTCTATTGGAGCGGCCGCTGCATCGCCGCCCGCAAGAACTTGCCCGAGGCCGTCCGCCTCTGGCACCGGCTCATCGAACAATATCCTGAAAGCCCCTGGGCCGGGAAGGCGCGTACCGAACTCAAGCGCCTGGGTGTCGTAGTTGAAAACGGGCGGAAAGCCGCTCCCAAGTGACGGAGCGGGAGGTGGATCATGGCAGAAGCCGCAATCCAAGACATCGGACTCCGGGCGCGCCGCTGGGTGTGGCCGTCCATCGTGATCTCGCTAATGGCGCACTTGGGCATCGCGATGCTCATGCCCGTCGAGAGGCGCGCGTCGATTGAGGCTTTCGGCGAGCGCATCACGCAGGTATTCAACCTGGTGAAGGTCGAGCGGATAACTTCCGCCGAACTGGCCCGCGAGACCGCGCACGATGCGCCCGCGCTCAGCCCCGAAGAGGTCGAGGCCAGCTTCCGAGACCTCTTGTGGCTGCCGTCGATCGCCGATGCCTACGACAAGACCCTGGCCGACCGGCCCGAGCCGACTACGCTCCCCTCTGAGGAGACCATCGACAGGGTCTTCTCAGAGGGCAACCTGCCGCTGCTGGCTACCCCCACCGATTCGCACGCCGCCGACATCCTCGCGGGGAAGCTCGAAGGCTCCGGCAGCGGCATAAACCTGCCCGAGGCATTTGTTCCACCCGCCAGGAGGGCTGTCACACGCTCGGAACCCGCGATGGACGCACCTGTCCCCGAGGAACTCCTTGCTATGACGCTGGAACCGATCGGGCCGGCGGCGGCTATCCCGGAGGTCGAGCACGTCGAGGCCCCCTTGACCCCGCTGCCGCTTCCGCCGGCGCCCGATCTCGAGACGCTCGCCACCGGCACAGGCCCGCCGAGGGACGACTTCCAGATGCCCGTCATAGCGCCGCCCGAGCCGAGCACCGAGTACCTCGAGGTCGTCAAGCCCGACGAGCCGAAGGCCCCGGTCAAAGACGTCCCGGCCGCCGAGGAGATCGACCTCGCCGTCGAGTTCGAGACGTACCGCCGGCCCGGCCGGCCTGGTCGTTTCTTCCGCCTCACCATCGGCCCGGCTCCAGAGACCAGGCTCCTCCCGCTGAGCCAGGATCACCTCTTTGTGTGCGATGTCTCGTTCAGTATGAAGCTGGAGGAACTTGCCGAGACGCGCGCCGCGGTCGGCCGCATCGTGCTGACCCTCCCCAAAGGGCATCGGTTCAACCTCGTGGTCTTCAGCGAGCGGATTGCGTCCTTGTATGATGATTTCCAGGAGCCGACTCCCGAGCGGGCGCTCGACGCGATGGCATTCCTGTATCGCCAGCCGGAGCAGCTCCGGACGGATATCTGCCTGGCAATCCAGGAGATCGCGCGGCGCATCAAGGAGACGACGCGGCCCGTGGCGCTCTATCTCGTTTCAGACGGTGCATCGACGCAGGGCATCCGCGATGCCCGGCGCATCATCACCGAGGTCTCGAGCGTCATCGGCGCCAACGTCAGCGTCTTCACGTTCAACGCGGGCAGCGACGGCAACGAGTACCTCCTTCAGTTGATCTCCTACGTCAATCGCGGCCAGATGGTCAGCGTCTCGAAGGAGGTCGGTTCGGGCTTGAAACTCGTCCAACTGGTAAACCGCTACAAGGCGCCGCTGCTGACCAACGTCCAGGCGGCCTACGGCAACCTGGAGGTCGAGGACGTCTATCCCGCCAGGACGCCCAACCTCTACCACGACAGGCCGATCGTCCTGCACGGCAGGTGCAGGGCCTCCGGCGACGCTGCCATCCGCATCGTGGCCGACTCCAGTTCCGGCCGCAAGACGTTCTTCGCCAACTTTAAGATCGACCCGAACGAGCAAGGCCGGCCCGAGATCGCCAAAGGATGGGCCGCCGGCAGAATCAACTACCTCGTCTCCCGAATGGCGCGTGAGGGCCCGCGCCAGCAGTGGATTGACGAGATCAAGCAGCTCGGACAGCAGTATCAGGTTTCCACACCATACGACTGAAATGTCATTCTGAGCGGAGTGCAGCGAAGCGAAGAATCTTTGGCCCCAAGCGCGTTCAACCGGCGAAAGATGCTTCGCTCAGAGCTCAGCATGACCGGAAAGATTGGATGGAGTCACCAGGAAATGGTGAAAGTCTTCTCGTTGCTGCTGAGCGTGATCGCCCCCGGGACGGGGCATCTGATCCGCCGGCAGTATCTTCGTGCATCGGGGTTGATGCTCGCCTTCGTCGCCGCGCTCGACGGGATTATCATCGCGCGCTGGCTCGTGACGGATGAAGGCTTCGGCGCAAGCCTGATGACGTGGTCGCTGATCGCCCTGGCGGCCGTGTGGCTCGTGGCCGTGGGGCATACGTTCTACCTGTGCTTCATCTTCAACGAAGAACGCCACCGGCGGCGGGTCGAGATGCTGTTCACCGAAGGGCAGCAGGATTATCTTCGCGGCGACCACGAAGCGGCGCTCGCTGCATTCAGGGAGAGCGTCAGGCTCGAGCCGGAAGACCCCGACGTGCGGTTCTACCTCGGCCTCGCGTACCGCGCCCTCGGGCACAGGCGCCGCGCCCGCCGCACACTGCGCAAGTGCCTCGATATCGACACGAAGCACAAGTGGAACTGGGAGGTCGAGAATATCCTCAAGGCGATGAAGTAGGGGGACACCCGAAAGCCGGCAAGTTCTGTAGGAGGAAGAATGGACGCAAGCCTTTTCCGAATCGTGTTCCTTGCATTGCCCGGCATACTGGGAGCCAAGCTGCACCACCGGCTTTGGCGAAAGCCCCATAGGGCCAAGTGGGAGGATTTCCTTGAGATACTTCTCTTCTCGCTGGCCAGCTATGCGCTGCTTGGGACATATAAGGCGCTGTTTTCCCAGGCCGGAGCCACAGCTTTCGAGGCTCTTTTTGACAGGAATGCTCCGTTAAACTGGTACGAGA
>JAUWKK010000048.1 GCA_030614245.1 Planctomycetota bacterium
CCGCGAGGGTGGCGGCCGCTGCAAACTTGGCCGGATCACCGGACTCGTTGTCGATTGCGACGAGATCGACCTGGATCTGCGTGCCGACTCTCTCGAACCGCAGCGAGCCGATAGCCTCGGCCCGCTCGGCCACAGATGCTTCGTCGAGCGCATCCGAGATGCGCACGGCCACCGCGGCCGGGCGGTGGAACCGCTCCTCGTGCCGATACAACTGCGTTTCGTTCCCTATCTTGACCTCTTGATTGCCCGTTCCTATCGTGACGAGCTGGATCGGCGGCCTCGACGCAGACTCGAGAGCAGCTTTGGCTTCATCCGAGACATGCGGACACTTGTCGAGCGATGCCTGCTTCATGGCAAGCTTCATCGCGAAGGCGAGGCACGTTGGAAAACCGCAGTCCTTGCAGTTGGTCCTCGGCAGGAGTTTATAGATATCAAGACCTGATAACGCCATCGTCAGTCCTTCCGTCCAATTTGAAACCGCAGATGGACACAGATTAACACAGATAAGTATAATTCATGATCGGCGTTCATCGGCGTTCATCTGTGGTTCCCTTATCTTGCTATGTGAGGCTTACATCAGGGGATCCAGCTCGAGTGCCGGGTGGCCGACTTTCTGCATGAACTCGAGCACTTCCTCTTCGGTCATCGCATCGTCTTCGGTTGCGATCTTGTCCAGGAGGTCCGGCTCGCCGAGCCTCTCGGCCTGCTTCTGGCAGCGCTCTCGGACCATTTCCTTCAGGCTCTCAGGCATCCATACGAGGCGCTTGAGGCCGCCTTCTGCGTTGAGGAACTTGGGACTCGAAAGGTACAGCCGCCCCACTCCGAGAAAGCCCGGCGTCTGGGCGCCGCCGCCGGTGACCGACGCCAGATCGCCGAATGTCATGCCTGAAGGCGTCATACCGAGATGCTCGCGATTTACAACCATTATGCCGTTGGCCAGCGGCAGCACAGCGACAATGCACTCGAAGCATCCGCAGCTTGTCATTGGTGCATCGAGCATGCTGTAGGCGCAGCATCTCTCTATCTTGTGGCCGGAGTATTCGTAGACGAACTTGTTGACGCCTTCCCATTCGCCCTTCTGTGCATCGAGCGTGCGGCCTTTTGATATGGGCTGGTTCGGGCCGGTTGGGTTCAGTTCGTAGTTCGCCCGCCCGTCGAGCCAGTTGTAGGCGCCGCAGAGACCCAGCCGCTGCGGTGTTATCACACAAACGTGATCGGGAGCGTAGCTCTGGCAGATCGTGCAACTGTAGTATATGTCGATAGATTCGTCGGTCATATCTGCAATGCGATCATCGCGATACGTGAAAGCCTCGGAGGCCGGGCCGATGACCGCCGCCACCGCATCGGGATCGGTGGCGATGCGAACGGCAACCTTGTCGACGATGCCGCCGTAGTCGTCGTGGACCTTCGCGTGGATGATGGTGCCCAAGTGCTCGAGCCTGAAGCCCGCGTCGAAGGCTTTCTTGCTGATGCGGCACCAAAGCTGATCGCGCTGCCCCGTGTGCATGAAGCCCATTGGATGGCTGAGATACTGGTGCAACTGGCGCTCTATTATGCCTTCGAAATCCCGCTGCATCTTTCGCCCGCCCACAATCACGTCAATCGCGAGCGGCATCGCGCCGCCCGGCTCGATCGTGTCTATCTCGGGGCCGACCACCTCTATGTCGCCGTCCTGTATCTCTGCGGGATCCACCATGTGCGTATATTCGACGCCGTCGGAGTACTTGTATCCGAACTGCACGTGCATGTCGTCCTTGCGGACGCGCTCGCCCTCGAAGGCAGCCGCGTAGCCGACGGGGATATCTATCTTCTCGATCTTGACCTTCACCGCGCGAGTGTCGATACACGTAGGCACGATCTTGTCGTAATCGGTTTGTACGACGAGTGCCTCGCGCACGGTGACGCCCGTGGGCCTGACCTCGGGGGTTGTCTCGGAATCGGAGATGACGGGGAACCCCATCAGTATGGCGCCTGCGCCGAGGGCGAACCAATCGTCGGGTATTTCTCCGAAGGTAATCCCGAACGCGTGGATGCGGCGTTTCGTGTAGTCCAGGCATTTCCGCGATTCGCCGCGCTTGTGCCCGCCGAACGTGAGCGCGCCCCTGATCGACCAGTTGAGCACGTAGATGCCGTCGAGTGTATCCGGGCCGACCGGTACGACGTACAGGTCCCAGCATTCTTCGAGGGGCGCATCGTCTTTGAAGACGCCGCCCTCGACCATTTGCTCGCGCATGGTCACCCCGTCGCGATTGGCGAAGAGGAACGTCAGAATGGCCCGTTGCTGCAGCTCGCGGACCGTCTTGACGGCTATCTCGGTGCTCGGTGCAGGGCCGAGTATCGCAGCGAATCCAGGCATGCGGCCATCGACAAGCTGAATACCGAGCTCGCGCACTGTGGTATCCGAGATGAACCCCTGCCAGCCCGGCGGCATCTTGTGGCCGTTTGCCGTTCTGATGGCCGTGAGGGCTTCCTGCGCCAGCATTGCCGCCGCCCCGGCGTCGAGGCCGTCACCCAGGTATGGCAGCCAGGTCTCTTCGGCCGGGACGGGTTTGAGCAGCGAGCGCGCGTGCTCGACTTGCGCCTTGAGATCACCCAGCGTCTTGACCTCGAGCCCCATCAGTGCAAACGACATGGGGAGCGAATATGACGTCAACTCGCCCCAGCCGACGGGCTTATCGGGGCCGTGCTCGGCGAGAGCGGCTTCGAGCCCTTCCTCAGCCTGCTTCACCCACTCGAATGCTCCGCGGATTACCTGCGTGAAGACCTGTTTGGACATTAGTGCCTCCTGGGAGTGATCTCTCTTGTGCAGCTCTGCCGCTCCCGTTACCCGGGACAGCGGCGGTGAGTCGTTCAGCCAGCTTTTTTCTCTTGCAGCGCAAGCAGTACGCATCGCCTGCAAGCATCTCGACGAGCGTAGGCCCACCGCGACTTGCAAGCACCTCGTTGACCAGTTCGCTTCCCACGGGCCGGCCGCACTCGGCACAGCGCCGGAGGGTTACCCGCGTCTCGAAAGGCGATATTTCGACCTCGTCTTCGTGGAATATGAGGTCGATCGTACCCACCGGGCAGACGGCGGCGCAGGCGCCGCAGCCGATGCAGTCCTCCGACGACATGCGGAAGGGCGTAGCGACCGTACGATCCCCGCCCCGCCCCACCATTGATATGGCCGATGCACCTATCCGTTCGCTGCAGACCCGTACACAGAGATTGCAGAGAATGCAGTTCTCCTGCGCGGCGGCGATATGTGGATAGGGCGTGCCCTCCACTCCCATGCGGTTGGCAAGCCGGCGCAACTGCGGGCTTTCCGGGCAACGTGCGAGGAGCAGTTCCATAACGCCCCGACGTGCCCGTATCGCGCGCTCCGAATTTACCCGAACCGTCAAGGCGCGCCGGATAGGATAGTTGCACGAGGTTACCACCTGCCACCAGCCGCCGCGGTCGATCTCCACCACGCAGATCCGACACGCGGCATAAGGCTCCAGCGCCTGGTGGTGGCACAGGGTCGGTATCCAGATGCCGTTTCTTTGGGCGACCTCCAGGATGGTTTCGCCCACGTCGGCCCGGTACGGTTTTTCGTCAATCGTTACCGTAGGCATCGATCGCTTCCGCCCCCTTTTCTTCAGACATCATACATAGCCCCGGAAACTGCCTATACCTTGACCACCGCCGAAAACGGACACGCATCGAAACACGTACCGCAGTTGGTACACTTCTGCTGGTCAATCGCATGGGGCTTTTTTCTCTCGCCTGTGATCGCCTCGACGGGGCATTTCTTTGCGCACAGCCCACAACCGGTACAGACATCTCTGTTGATCTCGTAATTGAACAGCCCGGGGCACTCTTTCGCGGGACACCGCTTCTCTCGGATATGCTCCTCGTATTCTGCTCGGAAGTAACGAATCGTGGAGAGTACGGGATTGGCCGCCGTCTTACCCAGAGCACAGAGCGCCGTATCCTCCATAAGTGTGCCGAGCTGTTCCAGTCTTTCGATATCGCCGTCTTTGCCCTCGCCTTTGGCGATGCCCTCGAGAATGTGGAGCATCTGGGCGATGCCTTCCCGGCATGGCGTGCACTTCCCGCATGATTCGTCCTTCAGGAACCCGACGAAGTACTTGGCAAAGTTGACAATGCAGGTGTCTTCGTCCATGACGATCATGCCGCCGGAGCCCATCATCGAGCCCAGCTCGGTGAGCCGGTCGAAGTCCACTTGTTCGTCGAGGTACCGGGCTGGGATGCAGCCGCCGGAGGGCCCGCCGGTCTGGACGGCCTTGAAGGCCTTATCGTCGCGGATGCCGCCGCCGATGTCGTAGATGATCTGGCGGAGCGTCATTCCCATTGGCACCTCGACCAACCCGGTGTTCTTCACCTTGCCGACCAGCGAGAATACCTTGGTTCCCTTGCTCTTCTCGGTACCCAGGGATGCGAACCAGTCGGCGCCCTTGAGGATAATCTGCGGCACATTTGCCCAAGTCTCAACGTTGTTCAACAGCGACGGCTTTTCGTGGAGCCCGCTTTCAACGGTGTGTATGTATTTTGCGCGTGGCTCACCGACTCGTCCTTCGAGCGAGGCCATCAGCGCGGTCGATTCTCCGCAGACGAAAGCTCCACTGCCGCGGTTGATGCGAATGTCGAAGTCGAAGCCGCTTCCGAGGATGTCGTAACCCAGCAGCCCGAGTTCCCTGGCTTGTGCTATTGCAGTTGAAAGGTGTTGGACGGCGAGCGGGTATTCGTTGCGGACGTAGACGAACCCCTGGGACGAATCGATTGCGTAGGCTCCGATGATCATGCCTTCGATCACGGAATGCGGGGCGCCCTCCATGAGTGAGCGGTCCATAAACGCACCCGGGTCTCCCTCGTCACCGTTGGCGATGACGTATCTCGGCTCACTCTGAGCGTCTCGAGCGGAACGCCACTTGCGCCCCGTGAGAAATCCGCCCCCGCCACGGCCCCTGAGGCCCGAGTTCGTGATTTCGTCGATCACTTCCTTTGGTTCCATCGAGGTCAACACCTTCGCCAGCGCGGCGTACCCGCCTACTGCTACATACTCCTCGATTTTTGTGGGATCTATCACGCCGTTATAGGCCAGCACAATACGATGCTGAGCTTTATAGAAGGGGATTTCATCGGGTGTCTTCGCGACTTGGCCCGTGGTCTCGTCCTTGTAGAGGAGCCGCTCAACAATGCGCCCGCCAGTTAACGACTCCCGCCATATTTCGGGTACGTCTTCTCTCTTCACGCCGTGATAGAAGATGTTCCCAGGATCAACAACCACAATCGGTCCGCGCTCGCAGAATCCGTGGCAGCCGGTGCACTTGGTCTCGACAATCACCCCATCGTTGGCCGCTTCTTCTGCGGTACGGTTGAAGAGCTCCAGCACCCCCTTCGCTCCTTTTGCCGTGCAGCCTGTGCCAACGCACACGCGCACGCGGTGCGCGCGAGGATCTCGTTCCCCCAGAAGATGTCTGCGGTACTGCTCGAGGTCGTTGGCAGTCTTGAGCCCTGTGGCTACGGTGCTCACTTTTTCTTGCTCCCGCGCTCCTTTTTCTTGCCGTTGCGTGTGGCTTCGGTCGGTTTGCCGGCGTCGGCAATTTTCCGCAGCAGGTTCACGGCCAAATCGACGGTCAGCCCGCCGTGGTACTCCCCATCCACCACCATCACGGGCGCCAGCGCGCACGCGCCGAGGCAATTGACCGGGCAGAATGTGAATTTGCCGTCCGGGGAGGTCCCGCCGGGCCCGACGGAGAACTCCCGCTGAATGGCGCGCGATATCCTGTCGGCTCCCTTGAGGAAGCAAACTGTCCCCATGCAGAGCGTGATCCTGTGCTCGCCGGGAGGTTCGAGCCGAAAAGATGCGTAGAACGTGGCTATGCTGTAAATCCGCGAAAACGGTACGCAGAGGCTCTCCGAGAGTTCCTTGAGCATTTCCCGCGGCAGGTAGCCGAAGTCCGCCTGGATATCCTGCATCATGGGGATAAGCATGTCTCTATCGCCGCCGTATCGGTCGACGATGCCCGCAATCCCCTCCGCAGGTGCAAACAGCTTCGGAGTTTCAGCCGTCTCTCTCACGTTACTTCCTGCGCTCCTTTCGGCCGTGCTACTGGCCGATGCTTACATCTCCTTGCCGTAAACGATCTCGAGGGCCAGGCGCGACCTTTTCCCAGCGGAGTCTTCCTCGACTTCCTTGAACTCCAGTGCGGCGACCGGGCAAGCCGTCACGCACGCCGGCTGGCGTCCTTCGGCCTGCCTCCTGACGCAGAGGTCGCATTTGATGACGGCGAGCCGCTTGGGCGCACCATCGTCTCCCCGGTAAGGAACGAGCCGAATCACGCCGAACGGACAGGCCTGCACGCAGAAGGCGCAGCCGATGCACTTCTGCTGGTCGACCAGCACCGGTTCCGCTTCGCTCGGGCGTGAGAGCGCCTTCGACGGACACACCGCCACGCACGGCGCGTCCTCGCAGTGGCGGCACTGGAGCGGGACGGCAAGAGTACCCGCCGACTCGATGTAGAGGCGCGGCTTCTCGCCTTGCTCGAAGATCGCCTCGACCAGATCTTCGGTATCGGCGTGGGCCAGCGCGCACGCCAATTCACAGGTGCGGCAGGCCATGCACTTCGACGGATCGGCAACGATGCGTTTCACGGTCGATTTACTCCTGTGGGGTTAGTCAGTCTGCGGAAGTCGCCGTGACGGCAGCCGAGGCGACCTCGGCAGCGGGCTCGGGCTGGATGGTCTTGGGCTGGTAGGGGACCTCGTACCTCGGCGGCGGAAGCCCGAGGTCGCGGCGCTTGCGGTCGATGTGGTCGATCATCAGGCGGGCGGCCTTGATCGGGTCTTCCTCGAAGGCCCAGGTCGCGCCCAAGTAATTCTCGAATGTCTTGGTGAGCAGCTCTTCGACGTACAGGCTGCCGCGGACCGGAAGTGGCGGGTTGACGACGGTAAAGACGCCGCTGGCGACGAAGTACATGCCGATGGAGATTGCCTTCTCGCTCATCCACTCGGGGGCGGCGCCGGCCACCGGCAGCTTGTCGATCGAGTCGCCGATGCCGCCTTCCTTGACCATCTCCACTGCGGCGGTAAGAATCCGCGAGTTGTCCACGCAGCTTCCGACGTGCAGTACGGGCGGGATTCCCACCTCGCGGCATATCTCCCGGAGCCCCTCGCCTGCGTACTTCTCGGCGGCCTCCGGCGCCATAAGCCCCGCCTTGGCGCAGGCAATCGCGCTGCAGCCGGTCTGTAGCACGGCTACGTCGTTGCGGATAAGTTCCTTGACCATCTCCAGGTGGTACTTGTCGTGGGTGAACCTTGCGTTGTTGCAGCCGACGACACCCGCCACGCCGCGCAGGCGGCCGCTCTGGATGCCGTCGTTCAAGGGCCTGTAGCTGGGACGGTACCTGCCGCCGAGGAAGGTGAAGATGTCCTCGGTTGTGAAACCCCCTATCAGCGCCTCCTTCTGCTTGGGGATGCAGACCTTGGCCGGGTCGCGGTTGGCGTAGTTCTCGATCGCCAGGCGCACGAGCTGCTTCGCTGTCTCCATAGCATCCTCTTCGTGGAACTCGATATGCGTCGCGCCCGGGAACTTCGCCTTGGGGCTGGTAGAGATGATCTTCGTATGGAAGCATTCCTGAAGTTGTGTGATGGCCGGCATGATGCACTGGACATCGACGACCATCACGTCCACCACACCGGTGATTATGGCAAGCTCCTGCTGGAGGAAGTTGCCGGCGATCGGGATGCCGTGGCGCATCAATATCTCGTTGGCGGTGCAACAGATGCCCGCCAGGTTGATGCCCTTGGCGCCTTTCGACTCGGCCAGCGCCATGAGTTCGGGATCACTGGCCGCCGCTACGATAACGTCCGACAGCGTCGGCTCATGGCCGTGTACGATGAGGTTGACCTCGTCTTCCTTCAATACCCCGAGGTTGGCCATCGAACGGGTCGGCTGGGGCTCACCGAAGAGGACATCCGAGATGTCGGTGGCGATCATCGAGCCGCCCCAGCCATCGGCCAGTGCCGCTCGTACCGATCCCAGAATCAAGTGCTCCGGGTCGTTGTCCACCCCAATATGGGTCATGTGCATGCCGGTAACGATGTCGCGATCCACGCCCCGCGGGGTGACATCGAGCGCGGCCCAGAACTTCTGCTGTTGCTCGGGGACCCGCATGACGTTCGCCAGCACTCCCTCCTGTTTCCCTAACTCCCGTAGAAGGAAGTGCCCGAGGTCCTTGGCTACCTCCTCGTCGGTTCGGTCTGCGCGCGGGATGTCGTATTCATCGGCCAGCGCGTAAAGCTTGTTTCGCCCGCGGATCTTGTAGGCGTCGGAGTTGCCTTCGGAAGCGATCAACAGTGCGGGGACGATATCGCGCCCGTGGTCGGAGTGAGCCGCCGCACCGCCTAGCAAGCTGCGCAGCAAGTTCCTCGCGACGATTGTGTCGACGCTGGCGCCACAGACACCCTTGTCTGCCCCATCGCCGAAGGGGTCTATCCGGCAGGGTCCCATCGTACAGTTCCGGCAGCATATCCCCAGCCGGCCGAAGCCGCACTGCGGCTGCTGTGCTTCAAGCCTGTCCCACGCAATAAAAACCTCCATCTCAGAGGCGCGTTCAATCATCGCCTGCGATGCGGGGTCAACTGTAAGATTTTTCTCATCGGCCATGATGGCCTCCTAACGATCGTTTCCAGGAAGTCCGGCTTGACGGCAATGCCCGCCAATTCAGCCGGAGCTTACATGCGTATACTATGCGCCTTCAGTGCTCAGCTCTCTCTCGAGCGCCGCGTAAAGTTCGCCAACCGCCTGGAAGAACCGGGGATCATTGATGTCCACTGACGCTCCCTCGAGGTCAGCGTCAGCCAGCGCGGCGCTGTACGGAAGCACGCCAAGAACCTTCTGCGCAGCCAAAGCAGCCTGAACTACCTCCCGCTGGCGCTCATCCACTATCTTGTTCAAAACAATATACACTTTCTTCACACCAATGTCAAGAGCTAACTTGCGGATTCGCTCTGCCGTGCGGACGCTCCTCATGCCGGGTTCAACCACGTTGATCATTGCGTCGACACCCATCGCGGAGGCGCGCCCCATGTGCTCCAGCCCAGCCTCCATATCGAGGATTACATTATCCGGCACCCGGAGCAGCAGATGCTGCAAGAGAGCTTTCAGCAGCGCCCCCTCGGGGCACATACAGCCCTTCCCGCCGGTCTCCACAGTTCCGAGTACGAGCAGTCTAACACCATCGACAATTACGGAGAATCGCTCCGGCAGGTCGTCAACACGAGGATTCAGCTTGAATATCAGCCCTGCCCCCCCATCCTTCGCGTGTGTACGTTCAAGGATCAACTCTCGCATCGCGGCTATAGGTTCGGGGACATCACCCGCCGGCACACCGAGGGCCGATGGCAGATTCCCGTCAGGATCGGCATCAACGGCAACAACCGGCTGCCGCAGCCCGGCCAACCGTCTTGCCAGCACCGCCGCCAGGGTCGTCTTTCCAACGCCACCTTTGCCCACGATTGCGAGTTTCACGATTGCAAACACCTCAACGAGCGATAAACCCGGGCCGACAAACAACGTACGCCCCTACACGCAGCACTGAGTCGATGCACGCGGCAAACGCGGCTGCACTGCGCATGATCCATGCGCCTGCGTGACGCCGTTGAGTTCCTAAACCATTTCGCCTGTCGTCTCAGCGCCACAATAATCTCGAAATAGCTGGAGTTTTCAACGGTTGCTCAGGAGGATGGCTTTCGATCGTGCGCTGTTCGCCTATGCCGCATACTCTTCGGCCAGTTGCATGGCCATCTCGGTCCACTCGCTGTAGCGCTCGGGCTCGCCGCAACAGGTGTGGGTGTCCTTCATTATGAACTCAGTGATGCAGTGGTTTCTTCTTGCGGCTGCCAGCACGGCGATAATCTCGCTGCGGCAGGGTGTGATATCCCACGTGCCGGCTGCAAGGAACGCGGGGTTGGGCTTGGACGAGTAGATGAAATCGCGGCCGATCTGTTCGGTGCCCTCGTCGACGTCGACCCACGTGCTCATCGAGACGCGTCGCATGCGGGGCAGCTTGCGGACTAAGTGCATCTTCTTGTGCAGCGGCTCGCAGCAGCCATAACAGTTCATCCCGAACAGCGACAGGTATCGCGTCTCGTAGGTTATGGCGAACTCGTCGTGCATAGCCGGAGACACTTCCGAGAATATCTGCGTGGTAGCAAAGCCCCAGAGGTCTCTCAGCCGAATGTGGTTGCTGTTGAATCCCTCTGCCGGCAGTTCATCGGTGGCGCCGATTCCGCCGGAGCCAACGTAGCCTACGTCATTGTTGAGGGAGAGGGCATCCGCGGTCTCCAATTGCCTGGCGACACGGATCTCGCTCTCCGTTATGCGGTTCAACGCGCGATGCACCCATTCAGGACGATCGACCATGTCATACATTATCTGACCCATTCCGCGCCACATACCGAAAGTGTCCATCGGCGCAAACCAAAAACGCTTCCGTCCTTGCATCGTCACGGTCAGAATGTCGCCGATCAACTCCGTAACTTGCTCGTATTCTCGTCTCGAGCTCTCCCAGTCCACGGTAACTTTCCGCAGCGGGATAATGTCTTCCACATCAGCATCGTCTTCGATCACTGTGTTGTAGTGCACCGCTCCATACACACCCTGGAAATCGGGGTTGCGCTCTTTGTCCATTTCGATTCCCCACCCCGAATCTTGAATGTGCAGGCCGACTGGGAACTGCGCCGTTATCGGCTCGTCGTCGCGCAAGTGATCAACCTTGAACACCCGCCTCCGCAAGGCATGCTCTACTTTCCGGCTGGTGTCATTCTCGCACTGTAGGGCGTCGACCGGCACAAACTCATACCACACGTGCTCGGGCGCCTGGAGCACCATGGGCTTGCCGGGCTTGAGACTGTTATGCCGCTTCCATTCGGCGAGTTTCGTCTCCTGGGCGGGGTCGGCCGCTGCATCCGCAAGTCGTTCGGCGAGTGCGCGCACAACTTCGCGGTCCTTGCTCGATATCGTCATAGTCAACGCTCCGTCAGCTACATTGCTTGCAATCTCAAGGGACGTTCCCCGGCCAGCCTGCCCGCACCAACCGTATCAGGTCCAGTCCACGCTGTATTCTACCACATCAGGGCGTAACAATGAAGCTCGCGAATGGGCATGACTCCAGATCGTGGGGTATCTCATGCGCCGCGAATGCGCGCGTCAGCGTCCGGATACGCCTGGGAGAGGCCTCGTTTCTTCGCTGCGGAGCCGCTGAGAGCCGGGGGGCATAAAGGCTGGGGCTTCAGCCCCAGTTGAGGAGCGGAAAAAACGAGCCGCCCTGGAGGGGCGGTGGAAAGGATCATCTGCTATGCCCCTTCAGGGCACAGCTATTATATTCTCTGATTCCTGGGGCTGAAGCCCCAGGCTGTATACCTTGGCCGCTACGCGGCCGGAAATCAGCTTGCGCGCGATTCGGGTTGAAAACATCCTTAGCCTCTGGATCACGGTTGTCCAGCATACCCCACGATCTGGATACAGACTCCTCGCGAATGACTCACTATCAGCCCAGACCGGTATATAATGCGCCTCAGGGGGCCAGCTTGCAGCCGGGCTGCCATCGTGTTCCTTCATCACAGCCAGACAAAGCTGACACCGAGCGCGATCAGGACTATTGCCCCGAGGATTTCGGCGGGCCTGCCGATTGCCTCTCCGATACGGCGCCCAACCGCGACGCCGACGAGAGCCATCAGGGCCGCTGTGCCGCCGATAACCGCGCTGGTCAGCCAGATGCTCTCGTCCCTGAGGCCGAGCGAGAAGCCG
>JAUWKK010000195.1 GCA_030614245.1 Planctomycetota bacterium
ATGGGGTCTTGTCAACCGGCACTTTGTAATAGATTGTTAATCCCGACATGAGCGGCGCTCGGCGGCCAGGCCGCATCGTTAGACCCGCCAGTGAGGATCATCTTGCAGGGCGCGAGCTTGCACCGAAGGGTCAGCCGGAAAGAGCCGTCCGCCGCCTCGCACAGCGCTACTGGGTCACGGGCTGCCAGGCTTCCCTGGCGAGCGCATCCAGCCAGGCTCGCGTGTGGCGCGCTTTGATTTCATCCTCGTATGTGCGGCTTCGGCGGCCGTACCCCGCAAAACCGTACATGTCGAAGAACCGCTTCACATCCTCCTTGTCCGGCGGGAGCATGTCGCGCCATGCAAGGACGTAGCACGACTTGGGCACGAGCTTCTCGCGGATGACCGGGCTAGTTGTGCCCGGCACGAGCCGCACGGCGGCATCAACGAATGCCGTGAGGTCTCCGGCGATGCCGGGGATACGAGGCAGGCGATAGTCACCGCGCCAGGGGCTACGTTGGCGGCGCGGGAAGTAGCCGGTGGATTCGAACTCGACCACGACGCGGCGCTCGACCTTGAGCGGCGTTTCATCTGCGGCATCCTTCAGCGATTTCGTCTTGTCTGCATCGATCAGTGCCGCGAGTGTCTCGCGATACCCGGCCGCGACCTTTGGCGCGCGCTCCTCGGCAAACCGGTCGGCGGCGTCCTCCATAACCCGCTCTTTCACCTCGTCGAACTCGGGGATGTACGAATCTTTGCGGTCAATGATCTTACCCAGCCACACCTTGTTGTAGGTCTTGACGACTTCCGTAAGCTCACCCTTCTTGACCGGTTCGATTTTCTTCCAGATTTTTGGGATTGTCCCAAGCACCTTGAAAGTGCGTTCATCGAGCTTCTTGCGGCGATCTGCGCGCAGGCTCTCCTCGCTGACCGAGCTGTTCCTGCCCGTCTTCAGGCCGTATTCGCGGCGGTAGTCCTCCGCCTTGCCTTTCTTCGCCCACTTGGTGCGGATTTCCTCGAGCTTCCCGGCGAGCTCATCCGTTGCGAGGTAGAACCGGAGCTTCACCTCGACGCTGTTCTTTACATCGTCGTAGGGCCTGAACTGTGGCTTGGGCGGTTCTGCACCGCGAATCCGCCAGTATTTCTCCTTGTTATCTTCGTAAAACTTCTTCAACTGCTCGTCGGTCACCTTCATCTTCTTGGAATAGTCGCTCAAGTTTCCGTAGATGTATTCGACCGTGACGGTGGCGCCCTCGCGGTAGTCTTCCTTGTTGTTGTTGTAGTGCTCCTCGGCCTGTTCATCGGCGACGGCCGTGGGGAACCTGACATTGCTCGAGGAAATCAGGACGAAGTCGATTTCTGCCACCGGGGCGGTCTCCTTCTCTGCGAGCCTGGCGATGGCCATAACTCCAGGCTGAAGCTCGATAACCGGGGCAAGATCGCCCTTCTTCTCGAGCTTGAAGATGGCATCGTTGAACTCCTTCCCGAATCTGGAGCGCGGGTCCCCCTGGGTGAGGAATTGCGTAGTTCGTGGGCTGGGCATGCGCGGCGGGGGAAGCTGGGACGGCATAGTTTGCTTCGGCGGCTCTCGAAAGCGGTCGGTCATATCCTTGATTGCATCCTTGAACGACTTGCCGCCGGCGACGGCCTTGTGGAGGTCGTCGGCCAGGGACTTGACGAGCTTCTCGAGCACTTCAGGCTTGTCTTCGGCCTCGCCGACGTCTCTCGGGGTGATAATGACATACTCGGCTTTCACCTGGAACTTGTCTTCCTTGTTCTTGATATGCACGATGTAATAGTCGGTGGTTTCTTTGGATTTCCTTGCGGATGAGCCTCTCCGCGAGAAAGACTTCTTCGTGATCGCGATTGGCTCACTGATCTCACCGGGCTTCATCGCCATGATCTTCTCAAACTCGTCCTTGTGTCTGTTCCACACGTATGGCGGCCTGGCATTGTTTGCGCTGGGCCAGGAGCCGGCGCTCGTTCTGACTGTAACGGAAGCGGTGATGGGGGTATTCTTTGCTGTTGCCTCGAGCTCCGCCGCAAGCCGGCGGTTGAACCGCAGGATCGCTTTGCGGCGCGGGTTCCGCTTATCCAGGTCGGCGGCCCAGTCGTTTCGGACGGCCTTCTTGCCTTCGTCGTCGAGTTCGTCAAACTCGCGCTGCTCGAGCCGCTTCTTTCTTTCGATGTCCATCGCCTTGACGATGAACCGCTCGGCCTCGGTCTCGAGAATCTCGCTCACCATACCCTTATACATTCTCTCGAGGGTCTTCTCGAAATCTTTCACTTTGCCGAGCTGGGGCACGTCGGCGGCCTTGCTGAATGGGAACTCCTCCGGCTTGACGACCTCCAGCGCGACGTCCTTGTGCTCTTCGGCAACGCTGTCGATATCGTCATCGCGAGCTAGCTTGTTGATCTCTTTTCGGACGGTCTCCATAAGTTCGTCTGCCGCTTCTTCAGTCTTCTCATCGGTGAGCGTCTTAGTGATGTCGGCCTTCACATCTTCAATCTTCTTACCCTTATAGAGGTTATCCTTGTTGGCTTCGAAGTGTTTCTTGATGTCCTCGTCGGTGATCTTCACCGTCTTGCGGACGTCGTCGAGCTTGAGGGCGACGTACTGGATGGTCGCCTTTCCGGTTTCCGGGAGGTGATCCTCATAGTCCTTGCGGTTCTTGGCGAAGAGGTCCTCGAGATCATCATCGGTCGGCTCAACTTTTGAAGTGATCTTGTTCGCGTCGAAGGCGACGTAGCGGACGATGGACTTCTGCTCTTCGTCGGGCTTGTCGGCTTCGACCCGATCGATCATCGCGAGGTAGCAGATATCTCCGGCCTGTACGATAGGTGCGAGGCCGCCCGGCTCGAGCCCGGCCAGGACATTCCTCAGCGGCTCGATCTTGTCGATCTCATCGGGCAGTACATCTTCCGTCGCGTAAGGCTGCGTGGCTTTGACTTCGAGCTTGTTGGCCGCTGCGAAGTCGTCGATGGCCTTCCTGGCGGCGATGCGCCTGAGCCGGTTGAGTGCGTCGGTCGTTTTGCTGATGGCCTGCTCGCGTCGCCAGTCATCCTTGACGCGACTAAGCAGACGCTGTGCCAGTTTGCATTCTTCGTCCGTGGCGGCGCAGAGCTTCCAGAACTCTTCGTTTGCCTTGCGCTGCTCGTCGGTTAGTTTCTCGCCGTTCTCAGGTCGGATTTCTTCCAGGCCCTTCTTCTCCTTGATGTGCGCGATTATGGTCTCGCGAGCGCTGCCCGCCTCGGCGAGTTCCACCAGGTCGTCGTATTCATAGGTCTTGGCCTCGCGCCATTCGAGGATGCGGAAGAAGTACTTTATCTTATCGCCGAGCTGGTCGCTGAGCAGGTCGCGTTCGCGACTTCTGCTCCTGGCTTTTTGCTGGGCGATCTCCTCCGGGCTGAGGCCCTCGGTCCGCTCGAATTCCTCTTTCCAGCTCTCGTCGGTGTGAAGCATCAGAGCGCCATCACTGCGCCTCCTGCTCTTGAGGAAGACGGCCGGCAGGAAGCTGGGCTCGTTCCTGAGCTGATACGGGATTCCGCCTTTGTCCAGCTCGCTGATGGAGAAGAACTGCGACCTGCCACCCTGGAAGTTATACTCGGGCATCTTCGCGAAGTGCCCCATCTTCGGGTCACCGCCGCCGCCGGGCGCCCTGGCTTGGAGCTGTATCTTCTGATAGACCTCGCCGAGCTTATTCATGTGGTGCTGGACTTTATAATCGGTTACTTTCTTCTCGACCTGGCTCTTGACTGCATTGAAGGACTTGTATGTATCCTGTCCTTCGGCGTCGGGTAACGGTTTCTTGTATTCGTCCTTGTGCTTTTCGTAGTATTCCTTCGCTTCGGCAGCGGTCGGCTTGAAACGTTTCTCGGTCTTGAGCTTGTCAGGGTCGGCGATGACGTATTCGATCTTGGCCATCTCGGGCAGCATATAGCCGAGCTGGCCTTCCTGCATTGCGATCGTATCCTTGTGTGCATCATAGAAGTTCCGGGTTTCCTCCTCGTCCGGGTCGATCACCGCGTCTGCGAAATCGTCGATGTCGATCGCCAGGTAACGCATGTTGACCTTCTCGCTGTCGACCAGGTAGCGCTCCTTGAGCACCGATTTGGGGAGTCGGCCGACTGAAGCCACCCACGCGCTCACCCGGCTCATCTTGCGCCTGTCGGCTATGGCCATGCGGCACTCGTCAACGGAACACTTGCGGAGGGCGCGCCAGATAAGCTGGCTCGGGGTCAGTGTCTCGATGTCGTCAAACTTGCCTTCTTTCCAGCCTTGATCCTTGGAATGGAACTGCCCGTCCCTGTCATAGCCGGCGGCACGCCTTATGGGCCGGCAGAAGAAGGTGCAACCGGTGGCCTGATAGATCGGGCTGATCTCGCCTACGCGCAACTCGAAGGCGGACTTGACGAAATCCTCGCTCGAGCCGAACTTGTACGCCTGCCTCCTGATGAAACCGGGGTCATCCTTGATGGAGACGGTCTCGTACTTCACACCATCCACCGCATCAGCGGCGTCTTCGAGCGCGTCTCTCGGGGTGCGCCCGAGCCTGTTAATGACGTCACCGCGGACCTTCCGGATGTCGGCCTTGGCGAGTTCACCGGCCTTCTGATCCCGGATCTTGCGTTCGATCTCGTTGCGGACGTTGTCGAGCGGCTTGTACTCGGTCTGCCCGCCGTTCCCGATCTCCAGTTCGCCGCCTTCTTCGTCCTCGTCTTTCTTGAACTCGTCTTTGTGTTCCTCGTAGTATTTCTCGACTTCGGCCTTTGGGGCCTTAACGTCGGAAGAATAGCCGCTGTGGGCGGCCACGACGCATTCGATCAACTGCTCTCGGCGGAGTCTGGCGTGATCCTTGATTGCCTGGGATACCTCCGCATCGCTCACGGTTATACCCATTTCATCGGCAACGTGCAGATACGCGAGGAACTCCGCGAGGGCATGATAAAAGGCCCCATCCTCCGGCCGGCCGCCTAAGGCCCGCTCGAGCCTTACGGCTTTCTGCCGCATTTCGGCCCACCTTACTGTCCTGCCGAACGAGCGGGCGACAACAGGATTGCCGCCCCCCCGCCGGCAACTGCCCCTGTTGATGCCCGCCCCCCACACCACTGCGAGGAACGCGGCCAGACCGGCCATCAGCCACTTCTGATGCCTGCGAAAAAGCTCCATACCCATCCGATCATCCCCCAGTTGTTTCAGTCTCTATTCCAGAACGGAAGTTCCTCTGAACAAGACACAAACATATCATATTCTCGGTGCCGATTCAATGCTTTTCAGTGCGAGGCGCCGCGCCCTCGGCAACCCCTACGCACAATATCTCGAAAGGCATCTTGTTGTCGTATGGAGGGAATGGCACCCCGTCTGCCTGCGGCATGGCCCGCTGTGGCAGGGCCGTGGGGTGTCTTAGTACGATTGGGTAGGCGGGAGGGCTTGGGGCCTCCCGCCTACCCAATCACAGGAGATGCTCCTCTCGTGCGGTCGCGTTTCGCATGCCCGGCGGCAAGGGTGGCACGTTCAAGCAGAGCTTGAACGTGTTCCCCTGCTATGAGCGCTCGGAACCATCACGTCACACGATACCCACGGCGTTCTCCCCATATCCGCCCGCCTGTGGCGGGGGCGGCCGGGTACGGAGGGCTCATATCCGGCCCGGCGGCGGCGGGCTATCGTGGGGCAGGCTTTCCAGCCTGGCTGCCTACGGCATTGTCTGCCGATTCCCGGCTCTATTTCGCCCCGTTGGGGCTATGATTTCACTTGTCACCTTCTCCCACGGCGTTGCCGTGGGCTATCTTATTTCGCCCCGTTGGGGCTATGATTTCACTTGTCACCTTCTCCC
>JAUWKK010000294.1 GCA_030614245.1 Planctomycetota bacterium
CTCACCCCCGAGCGGCGCGAGAGGGCATTCCGCAGGCGGGGCGCCAACCAGATGCGCGAGCAGGCGCAAATCCGCGGGATGCGGTCACTGCAGCAGGACGGCGGCCGAAAGATTCTCGCCGGACACACGACCATCGAGGAAGTGCTGAGGGTCACGATCGAATCCGCTGCATAGCAGCCCGGCGGCTCATGAGTCAGGGGGTGATATTTGGCGAGCCTCGAACAACTTCTGCACACGGTTGTCAGTCGAAATGCGTCCGACTTGCACCTTGTGGTGGGGCGTCCGCCCGTACTGCGCCTGACCGGCCGGCTGCGATCTCTCGATCTGCCCACCCTCGAAGCCAAGGATACCGAGCAGTTCGTGGGCCAGATCACGCCGGAGAATTACAGGAAAGAGATGGATGAGGTCGGCGGCGCGGATTTCGGCTATGCATTCGGCGATCTGGCTCGGTTCCGGGTCAGCGTCTACAGGGAGAAGGGCGGTTACGGCATCACAATGCGGCTGCTGCCCAGCAAGTTCATGACATTCGAGGAGATCGGGCTGCCCCAGAGCGTCAAGAATCTGCTGTATCTCCGGCGCGGGTTGGTGCTCGTCGTCGGCCCCACAGGCTGCGGAAAGACGACTACTCTTGCGACGATGCTGAACTTCATCAATGAAGAGATGGATCGGCACATCATCACCATCGAAGACCCCATCGAGTATTACCATCCGCACAAGAAATCCATCATCACGCAGCGCGAGCTCGGCTCTCACGTGCCCAGCTTCGCCGAGGCAATCCGCCGAGGGCTGCGCATGGACCCCGACGTCATGCTCGTGGGCGAGATGCGCGACCTCCAGACAATGGAAGCCGCCATCACCGCAGCCGAGACCGGCCACCTCGTCTTCGCCACGCTTCACACCACCGGTTCGGCAAAGACCGTCAACCGCATCATCGACGCATTCCCGGTGCAGCAGCAGGAGCAGATTCGCGCCCAATTGTCGACGTCGCTGGCTGCCGTGCTCTCGGAGGAGCTCCTCCCTCGGACGGACGGCAGCGGCATAATCGCCGCCTTTGAGATAATGGTTATGACCCCGTCGATTGCCAACCTCATCCGGGAGGGCAGGGCGCACCGCATCGATAGCGATATACAAACCGGCCGCAAATACGGAATGATCACGCTCGATGACTTCATGCTGGACCTTTATCGCGAGGGCAAGGTCGATTACGACGAGATGATCCGACGGGCGCAGGACACGACGACTTTGCAGGCAAAGATCAAAGAAATGTCGAGGTAGGACAATGGAACAAGCCGTCGAGCGACGCAAGACCATAGGCCAGATACTCCGCGAGCAGGGCGTGGTCAACGAGAACCAGGTACAGGAAGCACTGCGGGTGCAACGGGACCACGGCGGCGTCTTCGGCGCCGTTCTCCAGGAGCTCGGCTATGCAACACAAGAATCCATCGTCAGGGCGCTCGGCATACAGTCGGGAATGGAAATCGTCGACATCGCCCGAATGGATCTCGAATCCGAGCTGATCGATCGCATCCCCGTCTCCATCGCCACAATCTACCGCATAGTTCCAATCGAATTCGACGGCGTGACGCTGACCGTGGCAATGGCTGAACCGCACAACATGCACGCGCTCGACGACCTCCGCTTCATGCTCAGTTGCGAAGTCCGGGGCGCCATCGCCCCAGAAGCCGACGTCGACAAGGCCATAGAGAAATACTACGCCGGCAAAACGCAGTCAGTCGAAGACATCATCGGAGAAATCGACACGTTCACCGGCGACGAGTTCGACGTCGACTTCTCCGACAGCGATTCCATCAGCATCGGCAGCCTCCAGGAGATGGTCAACTACGCACCCGTCATCAAGCTCGTCAATCTCATCCTCCTGCAGGCGATCAAAGACACGTCATCAGACATCCACTTCGAGCCGTTCGAGGATGAATTCAAGGTGCGCTACCGCATCGATGGCGTGCTGTACGAGATGGTCCCGCCGCCCAAGCACCTGGCGTTGGCCGTCACGTCGCGCATCAAGGTCATGGCGCAGCTCGATATCGCCGAAACACGCCTGCCGCAGGACGGGCGTATCGAACTGCGGATAGCGGGCCGGAGCGTCGACCTGCGTATCTCCACGCTCCCCACGCTCTTCGGCGAAAGCGTCGTGATGCGTGTGCTCGACCGCTCGGTAGTCGCACTCGACCTCGAACGAATCGGCCTGCGCCCGCAGGAACTCGCAACATTGCGCAGCCTCATCTCCTTGCCGCACGGGATCATCCTCGTCACCGGGCCAACCGGCTGCGGAAAAACCACCACGCTTTACTCCTGCCTCAACGAAGCCAACGAAATCGGCATAAAAATCATCAGCACCGAAGACCCCGTCGAATACGACCTGCCCGGCATCATACAGGTCGAGATCAACGATAGTATCGGCGTCACCTTCGCCGCGTGCCTGCGAAGTATCCTGCGTCAGGACCCGGACAAGATACTCGTCGGCGAGATTCGCGACCTGGAAACGGCCGAGATCGCCGTCCGCGCATCGCTCACCGGACACATCGTCTTCTCCACGCTCCACACAAACGACGCCCCGTCGAGCATCACGCGGCTGCTCGATATGGGACTCGAGCCTTTCCTGATCGCAGCCACGCTCCAATCGATCGTCGCACAGCGTCTCGTCCGAGTGATCTGCCTCGAGTGCAAGAGCGCATACACACCAACCGAAGACATGCTCAGGCAGCTCGACCTGACCGTCGACGAAACTCAGGGCCGCGAATTCCACTACGGACGCGGCTGCGACAAGTGCAACAACACCGGCTACAGGGGCCGAACGGCCATCTTTGAGATAATGATGCTCAGCGACAGGCTCCGCGAACTCGTCACGCGCAAGTCTTCTACGGCCGCATTGCGCGAAGTTGCCATTGAAGAAGGCATGCGAACCCTCCGCGAGAGCGGGCTGATGAAAATATTCGACGGCGTATCCACCATCGAAGAAATCACTCGAGAGACACAATTGATGACCTGACAGGAGCAGGCAACTAACCGGCGGCGGACGGCACGCACTCCCCGCAGTGCAAGCCGAATTCGCCATCTTGAACACCGCGAAAGGAGGTCGAGCCTATGCCGCGATTCGCTTACGAGGCCCTGGACAGCCAGGGCAAAGAGATTAAGGGCGACATCGAGGCTCTTACCCTCGAAGAAGCCCAAGGCAAGATCCGCGCTATGGACTATTTCCCCACCAGCGTGAAAGAACGCACCGTGAAGAAGGCCGCAGCAGCGACGGGGCCCAGGAAGAAGGCCATGGCCTTCGGCCACGTCAGCTCCAAGATGCTCACCGTCTTCACGCGACAGTTCGCTACACTCCTCGGCGCCGGGCTGCCCGTCGTCAGGAGCCTCAGAGTGCTCGAAGATCAGCTCAAGAAGGGCCTCGTCCTCAAGAATAACCTCATCGACGTCGTCGATGACGTCGAGAGCGGAACAACCCTCTCGGAAGCTATGGGCAAACACCCCAAGACGTTCGACAAACTCTACATCTCGATGGTACGCGCCGGAGAAGCCGCAGGCGCTCTCGAAACCATCCTCGAACGGCTTTCCATCTTCATGGAAAAGGCACAGAAGATCAAGAAGAAGGTCATCGCCGCGATGATCTACCCCGCACTCGTCATCACCATTGCAGGGGGGATCCTCGCACTCATCATGATCTTCATCATCCCTAAGTTCACCGCGATGTTCGAAGAAATGGACGTCGCCATGCCCGTGGCGACCCTGCTGCTCATAAAGACCAGCAAAACGATGGCACACTTCTGGTACCTTCTGCCCGGCGTACCGTTGGGTATCTACCTCATTTACAGGCTTATAGTCTCGACGCAAGGGGGCAGACGTAGCGTCGACTGGATCAAGCTGCACCTGCCGCTCTTCGGCATGCTGATCTCAAAGTCGACTATCTCGCGCTTCGCACGAACGCTCGGCACTCTCATGCAAGCAGGCGTGCCGATCCTCCAGGCTCTCACGATCGTCCAGGACGCAACCGGCAACGCCATCGTCTCAACGGCAATCGCCAAGGTCCACGACAGCGTCAGGGAAGGTGACGACATCGCAGGGCCCCTCGCAAGA
>JAUWKK010000157.1 GCA_030614245.1 Planctomycetota bacterium
CGTCCAAGCTTCGCTTGAACGTGCCACCCATGGTCTTCTCGGGTGCCACGGTCAAGTGTTCTCACTTGGCCGTGTTGAAACAGATTATTAACGTTACTGCGGGTGCATCACCCAGAGAACGCAGCTTGAACGGGAGACTGATGAGCGACAAACTCCGCGATGACCGTATCGCGAAGCTGGAGAAGATCAAGGCCCTCAGCATCGACCCCTGGGGCCGACGATACGAGCCCACCGCACCCATCGCCGATATCCGCGGAATGTACCATGACGAGCGGCCCGTCCCAGGCGTCAAGGTCGTCGGGCGCATGATCGCGAACCGCCGGCAGGGCAAGCTCGGCTTCATCAATATCCAGGATCGCACCGGCATCATCCAGGGAATGATGCGCCTCGACGCGCTCGGCGAAGAGGCCTATTCACTCTATAAGCTGCTGGACGTCGGCGATATCATCGCAATCGAAGGCGAGCTGGGCACTACGCGCACCGGTGAACTGACCATCTTCGCCGAGAAGCTCATCATCATGAGCAAATCGCTCAGGCCGATGCCCGAGAAATACCACGGGCTGCGCGACATCGAAATACGCTACCGACAGCGTTATCTCGACCTGATCTCCAGCGAAGAATCGCGCCGGACGTTCATCAACCGCTCCCTCATCATCCGGCATATCCGCAAGCATCTCGACGACGACGGCTTCATCGAAGTCGAGACCCCGATGATGCATACTGTCGCCGGCGGAGCCGCCGCGGTGCCCTTCACAACGCACCACAAGGCGCTCGATCTCGACCTCTTCCTCAGGATCGCACCCGAACTGCACCTCAAGCGCCTTCTCGTAGGCGGTCTCGAACGCGTATACGAGATCAACCGGAACTTCCGCAACGAAGGCATCTCGCAGCGGCACAATCCCGAGTTCACGATGCTCGAGCTCTACCAGGCGTTCGGCGACCTCGATGTGATGATGGACCTGTGCGAGGCGCTCGTCTCAGGCTGCGCTCAGGCCGTCATGGGCACGATGAAGGTTACCTGCGACGGGCAGGAAATCGACCTCTCACCGCCCTGGAAGCGTATCGATTATGCCGACGCGCTCGAGCAGTACGCCGGCATCGACTTTCGCGACGAAGCTGCTGTGATGGAAGCGGCCCGCAAGCACAACATCCCAACAGACGGCCTTTCGACCATCGAAGCGGCAGACAAGGTGTTCGGCGTAACGGTCGACCACAACCTCGTGCAGCCGACGTTCGTGCTGCATCATCCGAGTGCGCTGTCTCCGCTGTCGAAAGTGCTCGACGACGACCCCGAGATCGGCATTCGGTTCGAGGCCTTCATAGGCGGGATCGAACTTGCAAACGCCTACACCGAGCTTAACGATCCACTCGAACAGGCGGAGCGCTTCAAGAACCAGTCGGGCGGCGATCCCGGTGCCCTCGACGGCGATTTCATTCTCGCCCTCGAGCACGGCCTGCCGCCGGCCGGCGGAATGGGCATCGGCATCGACCGGCTGGCGATGATCCTGCTCGACAAGCAGCAGATCCGCGACGTTATCCTTTTCCCCCTCTTGCGGCCCGAGAGCTGACCAGTGCAGAAATACCAGACGTTCATCGGCTTCCGCTACTTGCGCACGCGGCTGTTTACAATACTTTCGCTGCTGGCCGTACAGTTCTGTGTGGCAGTGCTGATGGTCGTTCTGTGCGTGATGTGGGGCTTCGATCGTGACTTGCGGGCATCCATCCGCGGATCGCTGTCGACGATCATCATTGAGGGACAATTCGGAGACGAAATCGACGATTGGGAGGAAGTCGTTGATGAAATCAAGAACATCGAGGGCGTTGCATATTCAGCCCCGTACGTCCAATCCCTCTGCCTCATCATCGCAAACAACGTGAAGTTACCTTCCCGGGTGAAGGGAGTGATCCTCGACAAGGAAAGGACAACCAGCAAAGTCGAAGCGTATTTCAAGAACGGTACCAAACAACGGCTGGACTTCAACCTTGAGATGGAAGATGGCGACTCGCTCCAGCCTCCGAATCCCGGCGCAGTGGTGGGAACAGAACTGGCCCGGAACATGGGCTTGCGGCCCGGGACGAAAGTCAGGTTCATCGCATCACGCTCCGCCGCAAGGTTCCGTCCAGACGAATTCACCGTCGTCGGCAGTTTCAAGTCCGGCTTGTACGACTTCGACCTCCACCACGTGTATGTCCCCCTCGAAGATGCTCAGGCAATGCTGGGAATGGGCGACGCCGTGACCGGCGTGAGCGTCGAGGTCACTGACGGGGCTTCTCCGTCTGACGTTCGCGAAAGAATCAAGCGTAAGCTCGGCTCGATCTGTAGAGTGGAGACTTGGGAAGATCGGCGCCGCAACTTCCTCGGCTCTCTCGCTATCGAGCGGCGCGTGCAGGCCGTGATCATCGGAATGGTGGCCTTTCTTGCCGGCTTCACAATTTTAGCGACCATCTGGATGACCGTGAAAGAGAAGACGAAGGACATCGGCATCATCAAGTCCTGCGGTGGCACCACCTTCGGCATAATGTCCATATTCGTCTTCAACGGCTTCTACATCGGTGTTGTGGGCGCCGCGCTTGGCCTGGCGCTCGGGCTGCTCTTTCTCTCCTATATCAATCCAATCGCAGACTTCATCGAGGGGCTCACCGGTTTCAGCGTGTTTCCGAAGACAATGTACTACATCGACAAGATCCCCGTGGAATTCAACGTGAACGGTATCTCATGGATACTCGCGCTGGCGGTGATCTTCTGCGTGGTCTACTCGATTATCCCCGCGTGGTTCGCCTCGAGGCTGAATCCTGTGGAGGCACTGCGCTATGAGTGATCTGCTGGCAGCCGAGAATCTCCACAAGCGCTATTTCGACGGCTCATCCGAACTGCACGTCCTTCGCGGTGTGAGCATGGGCGTCGGCGCGGGCGAGATACTGGTCATCATGGGCCCGTCGGGCGCCGGCAAGAGCACGCTGCTGCACATCCTGGGCGCTCTCGACACTGCCGACGAGGGCGAGGTCACCTACGACGGCCTCGGCTTCAGCTCGCTCTCCGGCAGCATGCTCGCCGGGCTGCGCAACCACCACTTTGGATTCGTCTTCCAGTTCTTCCACCTGCTGCCCGACCTGCGCGCCATCGAGAACGTCATGCTCCCGGCTATGATCGACACAGGAGTATTCGCCTGGCTGGGCCGCAAGCGGGCCGTACTCGAGCGTGCAAAGGAGCTGATGGAACTCGTCGGCCTCGGCGACCGGATGCGGCACAAGCCCGGTAAGCTCTCGGGCGGTGAGCGCCAGCGACTCGCCATCGCACGCGCCCTGATGAACAGGCCGCGCATCGTCTTCTGCGATGAGCCAACAGGCAATCTCGACACTGCCACCAGCAACGACATCTTCGAGCTCATCCACACGCTCAATCAGGATGAAGGCCTGACCTTCGTGATCGTCACGCATAATAAGCAACTCGCCGAGCGCGCCGACCGCGTGCTGCATATCATCGACGGACAGATCGACGGTATCCAACTCGAGCCGGCACAGGATCCGCAGTCCGATGAAGAAATACATTGAGCCGCGACGCTACCTGGTGAACTGCAGCAGCCGCAGCCTGCCGCACATCTTCACCGACGTGCTGGTGATAGGCAGTGGCGCAGCCGGTCTGCGCGCCGCCATAGACGCCGCCACAACCTGCCGGGTGATCGTACTCACCAAGGACGATCAGCTTGCCGGCTCGACGCAGCATGCCCAGGGAGGGATCGCCGTCGTCGTCGGTTCGGATGATTCCTTCGAGGAGCACATAAGCGACACGCTCGCGACAGGGCAGGGCCTCTCCGAGCCCGACGTCGTCAGGACGATCATCACCGAAGGGCCGGAGCGCTTCCGCGAATTGCTGGAGTGGGGGGCAGAATTCGACAGGACCGCAGCCGGCGACCTCGACTTCACCCTCGAGGGCGGCCACTCGCGCCCGCGGATCGTTCACGCGAGGGGCGACGCCACCGGCTCGGAAATCCAGGCCACGCTCTGCGCCGCCGTCCGCGACAATCCCAACATCCGCATAATGGAACACGCATTCGCGGTCGACCTCGTCACAGATGGTAACCTCTGGCGCGGTGCTCTCGTACACAACGAGGAAGGTGGCGTCGTGCTCAGCTGGGCGAGAGCGACCATCCTCGCAACCGGCGGCTGCGGAATGCTCTTCCGCGAGACGACCAACCCCGCAGCCGTCACCGGCGATGGCTATGCAATGGCGTATCGCGCCGGAGCCGAGCTCCAGGACATGGAATTCATTCAGTTCCATCCGACCACGCTTTACGTGGCCGGCGCATCGCGCGCGCTCATTTCCGAATCTGTTCGGGGCGAAGGCGGCAAACTGCGCAACGACCTCGGTGAACGTTTCATGCAGCACTACCATCCCGACGCTGAACTCGCCCCGCGCGATGTAGTCAGCCGCGCCATCATCACCGAAATGAAACGTACCCAGGCCACTAACGTTCTTCTCGACGTCACCCACATGCCGCCTGGAGCATTCGCGGAGAGGTTCCCGACTATTTACAGCATCTGCCGCGATTTTGACATTGACGTTACTACCAGCTTCATCCCTGTCCGGCCGAGCGCTCACTACATGGTCGGCGGGGTGAAAGTAGACACCCAGGGACGTACCAGCATCGACCGGCTGTTCGCCGCCGGCGAGGTCGCATCGACAGGCCTGCACGGTGCCAACCGCCTTGCGAGCAACTCTCTGCTCGAGGCCCTGGTGATCGGCCACAATGCGGGCCGCATGGCCGCAGCTCACGCCGCTTCCAACCAGGAGCCGGTCGTGCGGCATGCGATCATTGACGACTTCCAGCCCGAACGCCCCGGGACGCTGATCGTCGCCGACGTCACCAATTCTCTCAGAGCACTGATGTGGCGGTATGTCGGCATCGAGCGCAACAGCGAAGACCTGGCCGCTGCCGAGCGCGCCGTCGATTCGTGGTGCAGCTATGTGATGGCCCGCGAGTTCGACACGCCGGAAGGCTGGCAGCTTCAGGACATGCTCACCCTGGCGAAGGTCATCACCGTATCGGCACGCCGGCGCACCGAGACGCGCGGCGTCCATTGCAGGGAGGATTTCCCCAAGATCAGCGAACAATGGCAGCATCACAGCTCCATTCGCCGCAAAGAGGATAAACGCAGATAAACGCGGATTGGAAAGAAAAAGAATCCGTATCAGTGTTCATCTGTGTCCATCTGCGGTTTCATAAGAAGAGAACGGAAACCACGGATAAACGCAGATAAACGCAGATTAGAAAGAAAAAGAATCCGTATCTGCGTTCATCTGTGTCCATCTGCGGTTTCATAAGAAGAGAACGGAAACCACGGATAAACGCAGATAAACGCGGATCAGAAAGAAAAAGAATCCGTATCTGTGTTCATCGGGCGCCTGCCCGCCTGTGGCGGGTCCATCTGCGGTTTCATAAGACAAAGGGGGGAACCACGGATAAACACAGATAAACGGGGATTGGGATGAATTGCAATGAGGATGAGCCAATGTCGGCACTATATGCAGATCGACCACTGAAGGATTATCTGTCCGACGCTGCATCGGGCGCCCCCACGCCGGGCGGTGGGAGCGTCTCCGCACTCGCCGCCGCGCTCGGCGTCTCGATGGCCTCGATGGCCGCTAACTTCACCGTCGGCAAGAAGAAATTCGCCGGCGTCGAAGAGCAGTGCCGCGACATCCTGGCTGATTGCGAAGACGCCAAAGTTCAACTGCTCGCACTGGTGGACGAAGACACACAGGCCTACGCCGAAGTCTCGAAAGCCTACGGCCTCCCGCGCGCGACACCTGAAGAGAAAGCGGCCCGCGCCGAAGACATCCAGAAAGCGCTCCGCATCGCGATGAATGTGCCGCTCCGCGCCTTCCGAATCTGCACCCGACTATGCGGCACGCTTCAAGAGCTGGCCGATATCGCGAATCCGAATCTCATCAGCGACGTCGGTGTCGCCGCCATCATTATCCTCGCGGGCCTGGAAGGCTCAAAGCTCAACGTCGAGATCAACCTCAAGTATCTGAAAGACGAAGCCTTCGTCGCAGAAATCCGCAGCGAAATCAACGCCGCACGAGCCGATGCCCGCAACACCGCAACGGCCGTGTTCGATAGCGTCAGGAAGCAAATCGGAGCGACGGACGTATAGCAATGGAATGGAATATCGCCAAGAGCGAACGTCGCTGCGCCAGGTGCGAAGCGGTCTTTGAAGAAGGCCAGGCCTATACCTCGGCAATCTACGAACAGGACGTCGACTTTGCACGCAAGGATTATTGCCTCGCCTGCTGGGAAAACGAGACGAACCTCGAGGCGGTGTTCTCATTCTGGCGCACCCGCGTGCCCCGGAAAGACGAACAGCGAAGGGTCTTCGTCGACGACTCGGTCATAATGGACTTCTTCCGCCGCCTTGCGGGGAGCGATGAGCCCAAATGGATTAACTTCCGCTACATCATAGCCCTGATGCTGATGCGCAAGAGACAACTGAAGCTCGCCGACGTCCGCCGCGAGGGAGACCGCGAGTATCTCATACTGAAAGTGCCCCGCAATGACGCGACGCACGAGGTGCTCAACCCGCAGCTCAATGACGAACAACTCGAACAAGTGCAGGAAGATTTGAGCCGGATACTTGAGACCAACCTGTGAAGTGGCTATAATGCTGTGCATTCGGTCAACAAGAAAGGCAACCACAGATGAACGCTGATGAACGCTGATCATTAAGAACCGGTATCTGTATGCATCTATGTTAATCTGTGTCTATCCGCGGTTTCACTCTTCTCTGTATTTATCCGCGGTTTCAGAAGAAAGGCAACCACAGATGAACGC
>JAUWKK010000117.1 GCA_030614245.1 Planctomycetota bacterium
TACCCGATTTCCCGTCCGCGCCGCCTGACACCGCCCGCCCGGACGTGCGAGGAAAGTTATTCTGGCGGGGGCGTCTATCTACCTGCCCAGCCCGCATTGGCAGGCAAAATGGATTGACTTCAACTGTGCCGGCTGTTATCATATCCGGTCACTGCGGAGGCAGGCTGGAACCACAGGGAGGGGCGGTTAGCGAACCGCCCCTACGCTTTGACGGAGATTATTTGATGGCAAAACGGCAGAAACGGATGGTCTATTCCTTCGGCGGCGGCAAAGCTCACGGAAATGCGGAGATGAAGAACCTGCTCGGCGGCAAAGGCGCGAACCTGGCGGAGATGGCCAAGCTCGGCGTTCCCGTCCCGCCGGGATTCACTCTAACTACCGACGTCTGCACCGAGTTCTACGGGAACAACGGCAAGTATCCCAGTGGCCTGAAGCAGGACGTCGAGAAGACTCTCAAGGCCGTCGAGAAGATAATGAAGATGAAGTTCGGCGACCCCGACAATCCCCTGCTCCTTTCATCTCGTTCGGGAGCACGTCAGTCGATGCCGGGCATGATGGAGACCGTCCTCAATATCGGTTTGACGTCGAAGACAATCCCCGGATTGATCGGGAAATCGGGCAACGAGCGTTTCGTCTGGGACGCTTATCGGCGACTCATGCAAATGTACAGCGACGTCGTGATGGAGAAGTCGGCCGGCATCGAGCCCGCTGAAGGCAAGGGCATCAGGCATCAGCTCGAGGGCGAGCTGAACAAGATGAAGAAGGCGCGCGGCGTCGAGTCCGACGTCGACCTCACTGCCGACGACCTGAAGGAGCTCGCCGTCATATACAAGAAGAAGATAAGGCAAGTGTTGAAGAAGCCGTTCCCCGACGACCCGATGGAGCAGCTCTGGGGCAGCATCGACGCCGTATTCAAGTCATGGAACGGCAAACGGGCCGTTTCATATCGCCGAATCGAGGGCATCCCGGACGAATGGGGAACCGCCGTCAACGTCCAGGCGATGGTCTTCGGCAACATGGGCGACAACTGTGCGACCGGAGTGGCGTTCACCCGCAACCCGGCAACCGGCGAGAACAAGTTCTACGGCGAGTGGCTGCCGAACGCACAGGGTGAAGACGTCGTCGCCGGCATTCGCACGCCGAACCCGCTCAACGAGGTCACCCGCACGGCAGATGCCAGGGGGCTGCCCAGCCTCGAAAAGGCGATGCCCGGGGTCTACAGGCAGCTTGCCGGCATCCGGACGCTGCTCGAGAAGCATTACAAGGATATGCAGGACATCGAGTTCACCATCCAGGACGGCCGACTGTGGATGCTCCAGACGCGAACGGGCAAGCGCAACGGCCCCGCTGCCGTCAGAATGGCCCTCGAGATGCTTCGCTCGAAACTTATCAATGCAAAGACCGCCGTGATGCGCGTCTCGCCCGACCAGCTCGATGAATTGCTGCATCCGACCGTCAACCCGCAGGCCGAAAAGAAAGCCACGCTCATCGCCAAGGGCCTCCCCGCAGGCCCCGGCGGGGCAACCGGCCAAGTGGTCTTCACATCCGAAGACGCCGTCAAGTGGGCCGAGAAGGGCAGTAAAGTCATTCTCGTCCGCGACGAGACGAACCCCGAGGACGTCGAAGGAATGCGAGCCGCCGAGGGCATCCTCACATCGCGCGGCGGAATGACCAGCCACGCAGCGCTCGTCGCACGCGGCTGGGGCAAGTGCTGCATCGTCGGCGCCGGGACACTCGACGTCGACACCAAAGGCCGCAAGTTCTCCGGCGGCGGCATTACCGTCAAGGAAGGCGACCCGATTACGCTGAACGGCACGAAAGGCAACATATACTCGGGCGAACTGCCGATGATTGTGGGCACCGAAGAGAACCCGGCATTCACGGCGTTCCTGAAGATTTGCGATAAGATTCGCCGCCTGAAAGTCCGCACGAATGCCGACACGCCCGAAGACGCCGCGAAGGGGCTCCAGTTCGGAGCTGAAGGCATCGGCCTGCTGCGCACCGAGCACATGTTCTATGGCGAGAACTGCGAAAAGCCGCTTTTCCAACTGCGCAAGATGATCCTGAGCGATACCGAGGCGGCCCGCCGCGCGGCTCTGAAAGACCTCTACCCGTACGTCAAGGCAGACATCAAGAAGGTCCTCACGGCGATGGCCGGCAAGCCCGTCACTATCCGCCTGCTCGATCCGCCTCTGCACGAGTTTGTGCCGGACGGAAAAGGCGAACGCGCGAAACTGGCGAAGAGCCTCGGCATCACGGCGAAAGTCCTGAATGCCCGAGCGGATGCCCTGCACGAAGTGAATCCGATGATGGGCCATCGCGGCGTACGCCTCGGGATCACGTACCCGGAAGTCAGCGAGATGCAGATAAGGGCCATCCTCTCGGCCGCAGCCGAGCTTATCCAAAACAAGATCAAGACACTGCCCGAGATCATGATCCCCGTGCTGTGTGACGTCAATGAACTGAAGCACCAGGCGGAGCTCGTCAAGAAAGTCCACGCCGAGGTGTGCAAGGAATATAACCTCAGGAAGATAACGCACATGGTCGGTACGATGATCGAGATACCGCGTGCCGCGCTGCTCGCGGACAAGATCGCCGAGATCGCGGAGTTCTTCTCGTTCGGGACTAACGACCTGACTCAGATGACCTACGGCTTCAGCCGCGACGATATCGGCGGGTTCGCCCCCGATTACATCGAGAAAGGCATCCTGCCGGCCGACCCGTTCCAGGTGCTCGACCAGAGCGGCGTGGGCCAGCTCGTGCAGTGCGGCATCGAGCGCGGCCGCTCCACCTCTCCGAAGCTCAAGGTCGGCATCTGTGGCGAACACGGCGGCGAGGCATCATCCGTCAAGTTCTGCCATAACGCCGGTATGGACTACGTGAGTTGCTCGCCCTACCGCGTGCCCGTCGCACGCCTCGCAGCCGCGCAGGCGGTCGTCGAAGAAGGAACTTGTTAGAAGAAGAAGGCTTGATCCGTCGAGAAGTAAAGCTCCCGACACCTGGGAGATGTCTCGTCTCTTCGCTGCGGAGCAGCGGCGGCATGTAGGCTGGGGCTTCAGCCCCAGTTGAGGAGCGGAAAAAACCAGCCGCCCTGGAGGGGCGAAGCAAAGGAACATCTGCTGTGCCCCTTCAGGGCACAGCTATTATACTGTCTGATTCCTGGGCTGAAGCCCCAGGCTATATGCCTTGGCCGCTACGCGGCCAGGAATCAGCTCGCATGCGATTCGGGTTGAAGACATCCATTGCCTTTGGAACACGGTTGTCCTGCATACCGCACGATCTGGATACAGACTCCACAGACACTGCGAACGGCTGGTGGTCAGGAGCCGGCATCCGGGCCGATGAGGCGCCAGAGCAGTTCGTCTATATTGGACTTGCGGATATCCGAATCTGAGATCGCCGGCTGATTCTTGAATCGCAGGTACTCGTCGTAGCTCGAGAACTCCATTGCGTCGACGTAGGTCATCTCGGGGCCGCCCTGAGGATACTTCATCTTATCCCGGTCTTTTTCGGACAGCAATTGCGCCAAGTCCAGGAACTTGAACGCGCTGCCGTCGGGCATCCGTTCGAGCGGCTGGGCCTCCGCCCCCCTCGGGAGAATAGTTTTCGGCGTGGCGGGCTTCTCGCCACTTTTTCGGCGGGCTTCGCCGGTCTTCCGCATCTCCATTATTGTCTTCTTGATCTGATGGTTCAGCTCGTTGAGCTTCTTGATGTATTCTTTCTGCCGCCCCGCAGCGAGCTTGAGCTTCTCGGCTGAACTCATGAGGCTTTCGGCGCATTCACGCAAGCGCCTCGCAAGATCCTCAATCGACGCCTTTTCCGATGAGCTCATTGTCGATACTCCCAACTCGAGGCTGCACAACATCCCGGGCGTAGGCCCGCAAAACCCGGCGACTCACAGTCAATCCGGACGATGCAGACGTATAGTTACTGGCCCTTTCTGCCAATCTCTATGTAGCAATTACCTTGCCGCCGGGGCACGAAATCGCCGGCTTTCATCATCTAACTCCGTAACCTTCTTGCATCTAACCCTTTATGTGGTCGTACAAACTTGTGCTAACAGCCGTGCCGTTTCGCCCACACGCCTCAATGTTGCCCAGATTAGACATGCTCGCTCTCACGAATCATCAACTTCCATACCTATCTCGTTACGCTGTAGTAGATTACGGCCATGTTGCCAAATTTGAACGTCCATGTTGAGAAAGGGCATCACTTTCGCACGGAAAGTGGCTTGAAATAAGCATTTCGTGCAGCGTGCCAGAGAGATTTCGAACCTCCATTCTGATCAACTCGTTAGAAGAAGCAGGACCAGAGAGATTCTCAGATTTGGACGCAGCAAATCGGGCAGCGGGCCGTCCTGACTGAGATCGACGCTCTGGTCCTGTTTCATTGCAATTCTTGCGTCCATTTGCCCAAGTTAAACGGAACAAGCATTGCAAAGCTGTATTTTATTGTAAAAGGATGCGGTCGAAAGGATTGGAGTAAGTTGACAAGAGCGGACCTGTGTGATATAATGATTAGGAGCCGTTTGTGCGCAGTACAACATATTGGGATTAAAAGCCCCTTGCAGCGGATATATTGAGGTGAGACAGGGCAACACCGCAGGGCAACTCTCTTGAGCGGGTTTATACCGCAGGATATTCTGGACCGCATCCTCGACGCGACAGATATACTGGCGCTGGTAGGGCAGCATGTCCCCCTCAAACGGTCCGGACAGAGCCATAAGGGCCTGTGCCCATTTCATAACGAGAAAACGCCTTCTTTCTTCGTCTCGCCACAGCGGCAGACATTCAAGTGCTTCGGCTGTGGGATAGGGGGGAATGCGTTTTCGTTTGTAATGGAGCACGAGCATTGCAGCTTCCCCGATGCGGTGCAGATGCTTGCCGAGCGGGCAGGGATAAGCCTCCCACAGTCGGCCCCGACGGGCCCCGGGAGGGAGGAACGCCTCGGCCTGGAACAATTGCTGAAACGCACGGCGGAGCTTTACGCCCGGACACTGCACGCCGCGCGGGGAGAGCCTGCGAGGGCGTACCTCGCCGAACGGCGGATAAGCGACGAATCGATCAGCCGCTGGACGCTCGGTTTCGCCCCCGACGGCTGGTCGTTCCTGCTGGATAAGGCAACACAGGCAGGCTCAAGTGTTAAAGACTTGGAGCAGGCCGGCCTGGTACTGAGGGCAGAGGATTCCGGCCACACGTACGACCGCTTCCGCAATCGTCTGATGTTCCCCATTCATGATGTGCGCGGGCGCGTGACCGGTTTCGGCGCACGATGCCTCGACGGCACCGAGCCGAAGTACATCAATTCGCCCCAGACGGTGCTATTCGACAAGAGCCGCTGCCTCTACGGGCTGTTTCAGGCAAAGCAGAGCATCGCACAGCGGCGCCAGGCGCTTATCGTCGAGGGTTACACAGACGTCATCATGACTCATCAATGCGGCGTCGGAAACGCAGTCGCCACACTGGGAACGGCCCTGACCCGGCAGCATATCGACCTGCTGCGGCGATTCGCCGACGAGGCCGTGCTTGTCTTCGACGCCGACACGGCAGGAGCAAAGGCGTCAGACAGGAGCATGGAGCTGTTCATTGAACGCGAGTTTCCCGTCCGCCTGGCGACATTGCCGGCGGGGCAGGATCCTTGTGATTATTGTTTACAAAACGGCGGCCCGGTTTTCGAGCAAAAGATTGAAGAAGCGCGCAGCCTATACGTCTATAAGATTGATCAAGCGGCGCAGTTGAACGACGCCACTCCTCGTGAAAGGGCCGAGGCGATTGATGAACTGCTCCGGCTTGTCAGCATGATACCGGGCTCCGTTGAGCAACGGATACAACTCGATGAGGTTGTTCGCAATGCGGTGATGGCGCTCGGAGTGGATGAGCGGTCGCTGCGGAGGCGTTACGTCGAGCTATTACGGGCCAATCGCCGCCGTAAGAGCGAGACAGCCGAGCCGCCCAGCGTGCGTCAGGATGCCCCGCCGGCCGTCGAGGCGGAACTCGTCGGCCTCGCACTGGCTGACCCGGCTTCCCTCGCAAGGCTCGCAGGCGAACTGGCGCCTGACGAGCTGACCGATGACCGGTTGACCGAGATATACTCGTGCATCATCGAGATGTACCGCAATAACGGCAAGGTTGAAGCCAGGCAAGTCGTCTCGGCCGCGCCCCACCTGGCTGCGATGGTTGTAGATCTCGAGGAGTCAAGCAGGCGAGCGGGGAACTTCGAGCAGAACCTCGAGGGCGCCCTCGAGCGCTGGAAGATGGAACAGGTTAAACGGGAAAGATTCTCTATTCGGCAACGCATGAAGCTGGCCGACCTGGAAGGAAACACGGATCTGTTGCGGCAGCTTTCACGGAACTACCAGGAACTCAACAGGCGGTATCACGACCTTAACCGGCAGATGTAGCCGACAAACTGAACGCGACGGAGAAAGCTTGAGGGAGAACGGGAACTGATGAAGCCGGCCTATCAGCCAGGCGGCACAGATGAGCTCCGGAAGATTTATGCCAGGTATTTGGAGTTTATGCGAACCGCATAACCTGACAGCCGACTCCCGCCGACGGCTCGAAAGAGAGGGAACCATACGTTATGAGTACCGACAAGCACAACGGCAACCCCGTGGTCAGAATGCTTCAGGGAGAGACACCGGATGCACTGGAAGGCGTAGCTGAGCGGTTCGACGTGCTGCTCACGGATCCGCCATACAACTCTAAGCGGAAATCGTACTTCGCTCTGTCGTGGCAGAAACATCAGGACCGCGACTTCGGCGAGTGGGACGCCGTTGCCAGCACGGACTACAGTTGGCTGAGACGGGCCATTGAACTGCTTAAAGACGACGCCGCCGTGCTCATATTTTCGCCTTTCGAGCGGCTGGGCGATTACGAGAGGATTCTGGAAGAACTGGGGTGCGTGTACCGCACGGCCATAGTCTGGCACAAGACCAATGGTGTCGTCCACGTGCCGGCCTACAAGAGCTCGAACGAAGCCATTGTGTATGCAAGCCGCGGCAAGCCGTTCTTCCGGCGTTGGGAGACTCAGAAGGAGTTCGCGGCACATAACTTCATCCAGGGTGCCAGTTGCATGGGCAACGAACGCAAGCGGTGGGGGCACCCAACGCAGAAGCCGGAGTATCTCATCAAGAGGCTTCTGCACCGCCACAGCGAGCCGGGTCATTGGGTCCTGGACCCTTTTGCCGGAGTAGGCTCAACTGCGGCCGTGTGCTTCCAGATGGGCCGAAACTGCGTGAGTGTCGAGAGCGAGACTGAGTTCTACGAGAAAGCGTGCATTCGTCTGGCGGAGGCCCGCCGCGCACCCAGTCTGACGGGGATACAGCAATGAAACTGCCTCCGCGCTTATTCAATATGATCGGGAAAGAGAGCCGCCATCTGGCATCGTTCGAGGCCCACCCCTCCCAGAGGGGACGCCCGGCCGGGGCGGCGCCAGGTGGGCAGAACTTCGAGGCAGCAGTGCGAGGGGTTTGGGTCGCTCTTATCAAGGGTTTCGTCCAGGAGGGCCTGGTGGGAGGATGTGTGGACTGTGACGGGAAAACGCTCCTGGCCATAACGAACCCAGAGAGGCAGACTAGGCTGATCGTCGACATGAGTCCCGACGATTGGGGGTGGCAACTGAACCCTGAGACCGAGATTCCGCCAGTTTGGAACCAGACGAGATTCGGTGTGTCAGACATAGTCACATGGCACCTCGGCGACGAGTTCATGAGTTTTGCCCCACCGACACAGGAAGATTCGCAGCAGTTCTTCGGGCCGCATTATCCCGACATGTTCCGCGGTAAGAGGACCCAGTTCGACTTCAACGTCACTTGCGACTGCAAGGGGATACTGGTCGAGAAGATGCTGTTCGAGTACA
>JAUWKK010000091.1 GCA_030614245.1 Planctomycetota bacterium
CACCACCTCCTCGGCGGTCGGGGCGCGGGCGGGCCTCATTGACGTTCAAGGCCCGTCCCAAGAGATCGGTGCCGTTGAGCGCTTCGATTGCGGCCTTGGCGGCTTCGTCCGATGGCATTTCCACAAAACCGAATCCGCGCGACCGGCCGGTTTCACGATCACAGACGACTTCGGCGCTCTGTACTTCGCCATGGGCCTCGAACGCCGTCCTGAGCGCTGCGTCGTCCACATCATACGACAAATTTCCACAATAAATATTCATCCACAAAACTCCAATACGGAACTCCTGTTACCTCCCACAGTCGGCGGTCTCGTGCTTTTCCACGGCAACGGGAGCATCACCAGTAGCGGGCGCAGCCGCGAGTCCCCTCTGCATACGGGAACACTGAACGCGACATCATCAAAGCTGTTGCCCCTGCCCGGTAATCAGTAATCAGTGAAGAATCGTCCTACTGGCCACTGAATACTGGCTACTGTTCACCGGAATTCCGGGCGTCAGCGTGCATAAGTATAAACCGGCGGGCAGTCAAGTGCAAGAAAAAAAACCTCACGAAGCCAACATTTTTGTGGCGCAGCCTTTCCAGCCTGCCTGCCCCACGCGGGCGGGGGGCAGTGTGGCGCCCCGCATCCCCTAAGTCAAGCGGCTATGAACTTGACGAGATATATGATAGCGAAGACGAGCACCCCGCCGCCGGCAAATCCGAGAATGGCTTTCAAGCCCGGTATGGGTATCTCGAAGCTGCTGCTCGGGAACAGGACCCGCCGAGGCGGCACTTGCGCTCCCTCGGGCAACGTGCAGGGGGCGCTCACCTCTTCGCCGGGCCGTACGGGCGTGCGGGCGAGGGCGAAGTAATTCTCCAGCTTCGCATCGTCTACGCGCTTCGTCAGCAGGCTGACAGTTACGCCGGCACACGTTCCCGCAGCGAGGTAAAAGATCATCTGCCACGGGAGGTACACCACCTGCTTGCCTTCCTTTTCAATGAGGAACCTCAGCGATTCGGTGAGAGAGAACCGTTGCAGGAAGCTGATGAAGAACCCCTGGGCAGTCAACCACCAGGTGGCCAGTGCCGTCAGCGTGGCCGCCCAGGCACCGGCAACCGTCGTGCGCCGCCAGAACAGCCCCAGCCAGAACGCTATCCCCATCATGGGCGATATCTTCCAGAATATCTCGAGGCCCGTGCGGACATCGGGCACTATGTAGGCAAAAGCCACGCCGCCGGCGACTATCGCCACAGAGGCGATCCTTGCCACGAGCACGTAGTGCTTGTCCTCTTGCTTGGGCACAATGTGCTTGTAGATGTTCTCGGTGAAAAGCGCCGACGAGGCGATCATAAACGAGTCGCAGGAACTCATCACCGAAGCCAGCAGCGTCGCCAGGAATATGCCGAGCATGCCCGGCATTATCTTCGGGAGGAAGTCACCGGCCACAAGGCCGTAGATTTCGTCCGGATTGACGGCTTTACCGGCGAAATAGACAACGGCCGCAAGGCCGGTCAGGCACCAGGCGATCGTACAGAAGCGCTTGATGAAAGTCCCGAACATGAAGCCGACCTGACCGTCGAGTTCCGTCCGGCCTGCGGCACAGTTCCCCATAGTATGCGGCTGCGTTACGATGCCGACGAGACCATTGAAAGCAATAATAATGATGTAGAACGTGCCGATCTCGGCCGGACTCTTCAGCGAGAACATGTTCACATCGGTAATCTTCTGGTGTAGCCCGCTGAGGCCGCCGACGGCGTTCAGGATGGACGGAAGAAGGATGAAGGAGAAGACGATAGTGAGCATGCCCTGGACGAAATCGGTCACGATAGCGGCGGAGAGCCCCCCGGCGACGCCGTAAGTGACGAACAGCGCGGTCATGAGGAAGATGGCTGCGTCCGTCGATATCTCCCCACCGGTGCTGGCCGTGAGAACTGCACCGGAACCCTTGAGCATCAGGCCGATATTGAAGGTGAGGTTCGCGACACCCACGAGCGCGAACAGCATCGCCACACTGCGGTCGTATCGTGCCTCGAAGACATCGGCCGTTGTCAGCGCGCGGAAGCGCCGCATCACCGGAGCGATCAGCCAGTAGAAGGGCGTGCAGAAGAGCCACAGCCACTGGTACCAGATGCCCGACAGCCCGTTCGTGTACGTCTTGGCCGCCACACTGACGGCCTGGTCGGAATGTGTTCCAGTGCCGAAAGCGTGCATCATCATCATCGCCTTGCCGAACTTGCGCGGCATGAAGTAGTCTGCTACGCTCTTCACTCTGCGGGCCATCCACACGCCCAGTGTCGTTATGCCGACCAGATATATCAGCAGCACGCAAAAGTCCGCGAGCCCGAGTCCCCATATCTTCATTGGCATTCCCTTCAGTGTGCCCGCCGGTTCCCTTGAATCTCCGAGCGCCCATTGATACATCGGATGATTGGTTGTATTATGTCAACTTGACTTGAAAAATCCACAAGAACAAATGGAACTTCTCGAAATCAACTGTGTTCTTACATGAGAACAAGATGGTAGGACGGGTCGGACATCCCTGTCTCCGGGTTCTCTTGAGCCGCCACCCTCACTATCCGGGGAGGAGTAACGATGGCGTCATACATTTTCGGACCGGTACCCTCACGTCGGCTGGGCCGTTCCCTCGGCGTGGACCTCGTGCCGTTCAAAACATGTACCTATGACTGCGTTTATTGTCAACTGGGCCGAACGACATGCAAGACCGTCGAGAGGAAGGAATGGGTTCCTTTGGACGAGGTCGTGGGCCAGTTGAAGGAGAAGTTGCCCACAAGCCCGGACTACATCACCCTGTCCGGCTCGGGCGAGCCGACACTATTCTCGCGTCTGGGGGAGCTGATTGCGGCAATAAAGGGGATGACGGATATCCCGGTTGCCGTCCTGACAAACGGCTCCCTACTGGGAGTTCGCGATGTGAAAGATGGCATCTTGGATGCTGATTTGGTGATCCCGTCGCTGGACGCCGGTGACGAGACGCTTTTTCGACACGTGAATCGACCTCACGACGATATATCCTTTGGGAACATGGTGGACGGGCTGGTTCGGTTCCGGCAAGCGTATGCCGGCGAGTACTGGCTTGAGGTATTCTTGCTCGGCGGGGTAACCGCCTTTCCAGCGGAAGCGGAGAAGATCGCGAAGCTCGTCGAGCGGATCGGGCCCGATCAGGTTCATCTCAACACGGTTACCCGTCCTCCCGCCGAGGACTTCGCGCTTCCTGTATCGAAAGAAACAATGTTGCGCCTGGCGGACGCCTTCGGCGGCCGGGCCGAGGTCATCGCGGACTATCGCGGAACCCACAAACGCGCTGAATTCACGGCCCGGCGCGGCGACGTTCTCAACCTCTTGAGACGACGCCCGTGTACGATAGACGATATCGCGAGCGGACTCAGACTACACCGGAATGAGGTTGTGAAATATATCGAGGAACTATCTGCTGAAGGCAAGATTACTTCGGAGCGGCGCGATCTGCGATTGTATTACCGTGTCTGCTGAAGATGCGGTCATACACTTGCCGGTGGCGTCAACTGATGCATTTAACGTACACCCGGGCATGGTTGCAGCGATTTTGGACCCGATCGCGGCAGCGGGTTTCTCCCTCGGGGGGCAGGCTTTCAGCCATCCATGTGTTGTTATGCCAACTGGATTCAAAAAACCCACAAGAATAAATGGAACTTCTCAATCTCAGTTGCGTCTATACAAGAGAAGGCAGGGCTGCGCGTTTACGTTTCTCTGTTGCTGATTGTCGGATTTTCTTGAAAGGGGGCCTGAGATGCAACGCATAGTGACTTGTGTTATTTTGTTGGCGCTGGCGGCGCCGGTCTGTACGGCTGGGGAGATCGGCTTCATAGAAGACTTCGCCCTTGCAAAGGACCGAACGGTGCCGCTTAAGCAGTTGATCCCCGGCACGGAAGATTATTACTACTACAACTGCCTGCACTACCAGAATAGCGGCCGGCTTGAGGAAGTCGACAGGATGCTCGAGCTGTGGATCAAGCGCTATAACCGAACGGCCCGAGTGCGGGAGATCGAGAACCGCCAGGCACTGCTGCGATATTCCACGGACCCGAAGAGTTCGCTCGAGTTCATCCGCCGGCGGCTGGGGCTGACATTCAACCACCAGCGTGAGGTGCTCGGGCGGAAGACGAAGCTGCCCACCCGCCTCGCCCCCAGTCTCATCCCCCGGCAAACACTCACAGCACGGGCTCTGAGGCGGCATTCCCACACTCTCCAGGGCTTCGAGGAGAGGGCGCTCGATTGGGTAATAGCGATGAACCTCAGCCGCGCCCGCCAGCGCCACCTCCTGCACCGAATGAAGCGGCCGGACTACCCGAACCTGCCGGCAAGAGTTGTTGACGACCTCAACTATGAACACAGCCGAGGTTTCGGCTCCCACGGAATACACAAGCTTATGCTCCTGGACCAGCTCAAAGAGTGCCTCAAGCTCAAGGGCGACCTGCTCAACCAGACCAACTTCGTGAACGTCTATCTCACCAAGCTTTGGCCCGATGCAGATGTCGATTGGCGGCACGACGCCGAGGCAAGGCAGGCATATCTCGACCGTCTCTGGGCATTTGTGTCGAGGCTTCAGCCCGCGCACAATTCGCTCAAGGCTCACGTGCTCTACCATCGCCTCGCCCACGACCGCGCACTCGGCATCTACGACAAGAACCGCTTCATGACATACCTCAAGCTGCCCAGGAACGTCAGCTACATAAACCGAGACTACATAAAGCGATATGAACACCGCCGCTATCACGCGAATCTCAACGCCAATTTCGACGGCCAGACGCAACTCCCGCGAATCGGCAATGATGAGCCGCTCGTCCGCAGCTATCTGATGCATTACTTCGTCACCGAAGACTCGTACAAGGCCTACGAACCTTACATCAATGATATTTACCTGAAACGATGCTTTGCCGAGACGAAGATCGTCAACGGCCTCGGCGATATGGAGCAGTGGTACTCAATGCTGCCGCCTGAAATGTACAAGGCTCTCAAGGATCGAATCGACCTCGACTTCGCATACACGAACAAGGTCGTCTTCGGAGTTGGCGACCAGGTTGGGCTCGATCTGCATGTAAAGAACGTAAAGTCGCTGATAGTCAAGGTCTTCGAGATCAATGCTCTGAACTACTACCGCGCGAACGCGAAGGAGATCAACACGGGGATCGACCTCGACGGCCTGGTCGCTAATGAGGAGAAGACATACGCATACGCCGAGCCGGCGCTGAGGCGCGTGAAGCGGCATTTCGAGTTTCCGAAGCTCAACAGGCGCGGAGTCTATGTCATCGAGTTCATCGGCAACGGCAAGAGCAGCCGGGCGCTCGTTCGCAAGGGCACCCTTCGCTTCCTCGCCCGGACGAGCACCGCGGGCCACGTCTTCACCATCCTCGACGAAGCCAACAAGAAGCTCCAGGATGCGAGCCTCTGGCTGGCCGGTCATCAGTACTCCGCCGAAGAAGACGGCACCATCACGGTGCCTTTCAGCAACAAGCCCGTGCGCCAGCCCATCGTACTCATCCACGGTGGCTTTGCGTCGCTCGACCATTTCCAGCACGAATCGGAGCAGTACAGACTCTCCGCAGGCATCTACGTCGACCGCGAGGCGCTGCTAAAGCGCAAGAAAGCAAGCGTAGTCATCCGGCCGTCGCTCACGCTCAACGGCTCGCCTGTCACCCTTTCCGTGCTCGAAGACATAACGCTCGTTATCACGTCGGTCGACCGCGAGAAAGTGAGCACGACCAAGGAGATAGGCGACTTCAAGCTCTATGAAGACCGCGAAACGGTCTATGAGTTCCAGGTGCCCGGCAATCTCGCCACCATCAGCTTCACTCTCAAGGCGAAGGTGCAGAACCTCAGTCAGGCCAAGAAGATAGACCTTCAGGCGTCGCAGGCCTTCACACTCAACGGGATCGACCGCACGGAGAAGATCGAAGACCTTCACCTTGCCTGCTTCGACGGCTCGTACGTCGTGGACGTCCTCGGCAAGACGGGCGAGATAAAAGCAGATCGGCCCGTCCATTTCGTGCTCAAGCACCGCGATTTCCGCGACCCGGTGAACGTATCGCTGCAAACTGACAAGGCGGGACGCATCGTGCTGGGGCCGTTGAAGGAGATCGACTGGGTCAATGCGACAGGCCCGCAAAGCACTCAGCACAGGTGGCCCCTGCTTGGCGACCGGCACAACTACCCCGGCTCCGTCCACGGCATCGCTGGTGACACAATCCTCCTGCCGTTTATGATTGATGTCGAGAGCCCGCAGCGGGCCGAGCTTTCGTTCCTCGAAAAGCGGGGCGCAACTTTCGTGAATGACCGCTTCAACGCTCTCTCCATCAAGAACGGCCTGCTCCGCATCCAGGATATACCAGCCGGCGACTACGACCTGCTGCTCAAGGATACAGGCAGACGCATCAACGTTCGCATCACCAAGGGCAGGAAGAGCGATAGCTATGTGCTCTCGAAGACCCGCCACCTCCAGGTCCGCAATGCCCAGCCGCTTCAGATCGCAAGCGTCAATGCCGACAAGGATACCGTGAAGATCAGGCTCGAGAACGGGTCGAAGTTCGCCCGGGTGCACGTCTTCGCCACACGATACGTGCCCGAATACGAGGTGTATGGGAATCTGCATTCCGTATACTTCCCCGAGCCATACGTCATCGGAGTTCGGCCGCCCGAGACTCTATACGTGGTAGGGCGGAACATCGGCGATGAATATCGGTACATCCTCGAACGCAAGCACGCGACGAAGTTCCCCGGCAATATGCTGACCAGGCCGAGCCTGCTGCTCAATCCGTGGGCCATACGCAAGACGGAGACGACGCACGACGAAGCCAGACTGGGAGACAAGTTTGCGGCAAGAGAAGGCCGAGGCCGTGGAGGCAGGCGCAGGTCTCAGCGCCTTGGTGCTGGTATCGTCGGGAAAGGGAAGGGCTACGGTTTTGCCAACCTCGATTTCCTCAGTCAGTCCACCGCCGTTCTGACCAACTTGAAGCCCGACAAGGACGGTCTGGTCACGATCAAGCGCGATGTTTTAGGCGCGCACCAGCACATTCACGTAGTCGCCATAGACCCCCAGAACACGGCATATCGCAGGATATCGCTGCCGGAGATCGAGATGGACTTCAACGACCTGCGCCTCGCGAGCGGCCTCGATCCCGACGAGCACTTCACCGAGCAGAAGCAGATCACCGTCGTCGGGAAAAACGCGCCATTCGTCCTGGACGACATCACGACATCCAGCTTCGAGACATACGACAGCCTCGACAAGGTCCACAACCTGTTCGCCACGCTCAGCAGCAATTCCACCCTCGTCGAGTTCGGATTCATCCTCGGTTGGCCCGAGCTCAAGCCCGAGGAGAAACGCGAGAAATACACAAAGTACGCCTGCCACGAACTCAACTACTTCCTTTACGAGAAGGACCCCGAGTTCTCAACAAGGTCATCAAGCCGTACATCGCAAACAAGAGAGATAAGACGTTCCTCGACCACTGGCTGCTCGGCGATGATCTGCGAGAGTATCTGAAACCGTGGGCGTACGGGCAGCTCAACATCGTCGAGCGCATCCTGCTGGGACAGCGCATCAAGGAAGAGCACCCGCACGCCGCCAGGCACGTGAAGGACCTGAATGACCTGATTCCGCCGAACATCGAGCACCTGAACCACCTCTTCAAGACCGCCCTGAAGGGACGCGCACTCGAGACGGGCGACGCCTTCGGGCTGGAGAAGGCGAAAAAGGAGGCGGATCTGGCGAAGCGCGATGCCATGAACGGCAAACGCACACTGGGCGCCCTCGAGCGAAGACGCGGAGCCAGGTCATCCGCCGCACGTCAGGAGCCCCCTCCCGGCGCTCGACCCCCATCGGCCCCAAACGGGCGCCCTGCACCGAAGAAACCGATTGAACGCCCGCACAAGCCGGCGGATGACCTCAAAGAGCTTCCAGAGGCTGAAGTCTTCTTCGACAAGGACATGAAGAAACGCAAGTCGGTCAGGCAGCTCTACCGCAAGCTGGAGAAGACGAAGGAGTGGGTCGAGAACAACTACTACCACCTGCCCATCGAGAAGCAGAATGCCGGCCTCGTTACCGCTAACCCCTTCTGGGCCGACTACGCGCGGCACGACGGTGATGGCCCGTTCTTCTCGACGCACGCCGCCGAATGTGCCCGCAATTTCACCGAGATGATGTTCGCACTCGCCGTGCTCGACCTCCCGTTCAAGGCGTCCGAGCACAAGAGCGAGATCGAGGGCCGGCGCTTCAAGCTCGAGCCAGGCAGCCCGATGATCGTCTATCACAAGGAGATCAAGCAGGCAAACGTCGCCGACGAGAAGACGCCCATTCTCGTCAGCCAGAACTTCTTCAGGCACGGCGACAGATACCGCCACGTGAACAACGAACGCTTCGACAAGTACGTCACCGACGAGTTCCTCGTCCACACCGTCTACGGATGCCTCGTCGTCATAACGAATCCGACGTCCTCGCGCCAGAAACTCGACGTCCTCCTGCAAGTCCCGCGCGGTGCGATACCCGTCCTCAACGGCCAGTATACCCGCAGCTTGCACGTCGATTTGCAGTCCTACCGCACGTGGACCGCCGAGTTTTACTTCTACTTCCCCGCTGCGGGCGATAATGCTCACTATCCTGTCCACGTGGCAAAGAACGAGAAGCTGATCGCATTCGCATCACCGGTCAAGCTTCACGTGGTCGAGAAGCCCACGAAGATCGACCGCACGTCGTGGGATTTCATCTCGCAGAACGGCACCGAAGACCAGGTTATCTCGTTCGTGAAGGAGAACAACCTCGGCCGCGTCAAGCTCGAACGCATCGCATGGCGCATGCGCGACAAGGCGTTCTTTACCAGGGTGCTGCAACTGCTCGACCGGCGCCATGCATACAATCATACGCTCTGGTCTTACAGCATCAGGCACAATTCACTCGCAACCATCCGGGAGTACCTCCAGCACTGTAACTCCTTCCTGGGCCGGTGCGGCAGTTACATCGACTGCAAGCTGCTCACCATCGATCCGGTCATCCGCAAGAGCTATCAGCACATGGA
>JAUWKK010000142.1 GCA_030614245.1 Planctomycetota bacterium
CGTGGATCGTAGTGAGGGAGCCGTCGTGGCCGGTGTTCATCGCCTGGAGCATGTCGAGCGCCTCTCCGCCCCGGCACTCGCCGATTACTATCCGGTTGGGCCGCATTCGCAGGCTGTTGATGACGAGCTTGCGGATGGGTATCGCGCCCTTGCCCTCGATGTTCGGCGGTTTCGATTCGAGCGAGACCACGTGTTCCTGCGGCAGCTTGAGTTCGGCGGCGTCTTCGATGGTTACTATCCGCTCATCGCCGGGGATGAAGTTCGAGACGACGTTGAGCAGTGTCGTCTTGCCCGAACCGGTTCCGCCGGAGATGAGTAGATTGCGGCGGGACTTGACGCAGAGCTCGATGAACGTCGCCTCTTCACGGGTGAGTTTGCCGAATCTGACCATGTCGTCGATGGTGAAGGGCTCGGTGGAGAACTTCCTGATAGTGAGCGTGGGGCCCTTGAGTGAAAGGGGCGAGATAATAGCATTGACACGCGAGCCGTCGGCGAGGCGGGCATCGACCATTGGCGAGCTCTCGTCGATACGCCGGCCGATTGGAGCCAGTATCCGCCGGATGACGTTCAGCACCTGCCTGTTGTCGGTGAAGCGGAGGTCGCACAGTTCGAGGCGTCCCTTGCGCTCGACGTATATGCGGTCCCAGTTGTTGACCATTATTTCGTCGACGGTTTCATCCGCGAGCAGGCCTTCGATGGGCCCGAGGCCAACGGCCTCATCGACTACTTCCTTCACGAGCAGCTCGGTGCTGACCCAGACCGGCACTTCGGAGCCGAGGCCCCTGACGATGCTTTCAACGGCCTTGCGTGTCTTCTCGCTAAGCTCCTCGGGGGACTGCTTGGTGATGTCGATGTGCTTGAGGTCGAGGTCGGTGATGAGCTTATCGTGGATTTTCCGTTTCAATTCGACGGGCGTGTGTAGTCTGCGTTCCCTGGCGACAGCCGGGCTCGACCCGCCGCGCGTGGTTTGTAGTGCCGTTGCCGCTTGTGCATTCGGTGTGTGTTGAGCCGGCGGCGCCGATGGCTGCGGAGGTCGGCCGGCAGGAGGGGCGGCGGCCGGATGCCGGGCAGCGGGCATTTCTGACTGCGCCTGCTGATGCGTCTGCAAGTGCTCGCCGCCGCGCGCGTGATAAGTCAGAACGAAATCGCCCAGGTATATGACCTCTCCGTCAGGCAGCGGGACCGATCCCTTCACCTTGCCGGAATTCGTGAACGTCCCGTTGCGGCTGTTCAGATCCTCAAGCTGTGCGCCCTGTTTCGTGTGCGTTATGCGGCAATGTTCGCGCGAGATGTTATCACGATCGAGCACGAGGTCGCAGGTATTGCGTTTGCCCACCGTGAAGGAAGCCCTCGGGATGGGCAATTCACGCTGACGCTGGTGGCGCCTGTCTACTATGGTCAGCCAGGGCAATGTGTTTCATCTCCGTTCTTACGGCTTGGCGTCGGGATTGAGCATCTTCTCGATGTCGAGGGTCTCGTCTTCGGTTTTCTTCTGCCTGGGCATTTTCTTGATGCGATCCTGATCGGCCTTCTGGATGCTGTCGTCCAGGCTGTGGAGATCGACGGGCGGCACGGTGGCGCCGGAGCTCTTGTTGTCGGTCGGGTTGCGGAGCGTGAGGGTGAGCATTCCCTGTCCCTGCTTCTGTGCGAGGGTGAGTATCTCTGCCTCGAGAGGCGAGACTGCGAGCGTGATGGAGCTGTATCCGCCGCGTCCGCCGAAGCCGTCCGGGCCGACCGGGTCGCCGCCTGATACCGTCTGCCGGTCGGTTGCGAGCACCCTCACGTTCGAGAGTATATGTCGCGTGATGAAATTCGTCTGCGACATTCCGCCGCTGTCGCCGCTGCCGACGGCGAAAGTCGCCATGACATCGACTCGGCTGCCCGGGAGGATCATTCCCGCGACGCCGGTTATCTGGTCGACGGAGACCGTAATCGCGCGCTCTCCGACGAGCACCGCCTGATCGAGTCTCTCGTCGCGCGGCGGCCGGTAGAAATGCGTCGTCTGCAGAATGTCGCCCTCACGGACGTTCATGTGGAGCGTCCGGCCTCGGTAGTGCTCCATGTCACTGTCGGTAAGTGTGGTACGCGTCAGCGACCCGGCCTCGCGCGATTCGGGGCGCGTGTAGCTGGGAAGAAACTTCGTGCCGGCTTCCAGTGCGCGGTTCGCCACTAAGACGTTTGTCTTCAGCCGGCCTTTCATTGCACTTTCCCGGATCGTCTTGATGTGCTGCCTCATGGCCAGCATTGCCACCACACCGAGTACGATTGCTGCCGCAAGAGCGACTTTCGTCTTCACGCCAAATCTCCTTATTATGCTGTCAGCCGTCCCGTGCTAAACATGCGTGCGGGTTGTCGTCCGCCGCAGCGCCGGGCGCCGCACAAGCCCACTGCGACAGACCACGGGGCCGGGATGCCAACTGCCGACAATCTATGAGCTTCGAGCGGCTCTCAAAACCCTCTCCCCGAAGGCAGCCACGGTTTCCGGCTGTAGAACATCATCGTCATCACGTGGTTGGTTCGGGACTCGACTTCCAGATGTATGAAACAATTCTCGACGCCGCGCGTATACGAAAGCACGCCGCCGCCGAGATTCCTGCCGACCACGTCTTCCACGTCGCTGTTTCGCAGCCAGCCGGCGCTCTCCATCCTGTCGCGGATATGGACGATGCTGTCGTCGAAGCCGCCCCAGCCTTCGTACATCGAGATGATCGACGGCAGGCCGGCGAGGTTCTCCATGCAAATGACGCGGGTAGACCTGTATGGCTTGGGGACATCAGGCGGCTCGCGCCCCGGGACGTCGATCCCCTTGCGCGGCGCCGGCGAGGGCATCGAGCGTCCGATGAAGTACGTGCAGCCTCCGCCGCTGTTCGCGAAGGCGACGATACCGACGGTGGTGCCGTCTGCGTCGCGATAGGCGATCATCGCCTGGTCTTTTCTGCGGGCGATCGTGCCCGGCAGCGCCGCGCAGACGTTCCGCCCGGGCTTCGACGCCATCTCGCGATACTGCTCGATCAGATCGTTGGGGCTCATACGCGACGTGTAATGTGCAAACTTGCTCTTCCGGCCGTTGAAGCTGGCCTCGTACGACCTGAGCAGCTTCGAGCCGGGGAGTATGGGCACGTTCAGTTTCGTCGAGCGCGGCACGAATATCTGCCGGATCCCGGGGATCAGCGAGACGGCATCAGTCTGAATCGCCGCGAAAGCCAGGATAGCCACCGTAACGAGTGCTGTCAGGCCGATACGCTTCGCGTTGCCGCGCCGCTTCATTCCTGGCTCTTTCGTGTCCTTCATTGCGGCTCCCAGAAGGGCTGCGTAGCATCGGAGTCGGGAAAGTGCGGTATCCCGCCGGCTCCGAGCAGGGGGGCAAGACGTTGGACGGGCGTGCTCGGCGGCTGCACCTCGCGCAGCAGGCTCAACCTGCGTGCCGTCTGGTACTCCGTGCGAACTTTCGCCCCCTCCAGCTCGAACCTGCTCCATGTGAGGTACTTCGGCATGAAGTTGTAGCTCGTCTGCACACGGTCGCGGTCCATGTACTCACCCAGCGTCTCGGTGACCAGTGCGGGGATGTTGTCCCCCAGCAGATCGTATCGCTCGACGTATTTCGCATCCTGCATGCGCCGGCTATGGCTGCTGGTGCTGATCTTGAAGACGAGCCGGCCACCCTGGAAGGTATAGCTTCCGTGGGCCGTCGTCCAGTACTGTTCTTTCATCATTTCTTCGAAAAGGTCTTCGACTTCGCTCGGGCCGGGGACATCTCCGATGGCATCTTCTCTGAGGTCGAGTTCGCCTTCGTAGGGCGTCAGGAAACTGGCCTTGAGTATGCCGCTGTCGGCGAGCCCTGCGGCTTCGCTCTGGTCGCCGGGCTGGAAGGCGGCGTATTCGTTAGCTTCGTGGCTCTGGATCATGACCAGGCCCATCTCGCCGAGCAGCAGTGCACCGGCGATGATGAGCACGTAGATGGGGACGAGCAGCGCCAGTTCGACCAGCGAGTTGCCTCGGCGGTTTCTATGGACGAGCCGTCTCATTGACGGAGCTCCTCAGTGTTCGAGCGATTCGGGCAGGTCTTCGCTGCGCGCGTTGAAACGTGCGCCGTGCCTGTTGCGCATGTTCGCTATCTTGCCGCGCACGTCGTTGCGGGGACGCTTGTACCATTCGACAGTCTCGGGCGGGTTCGGATCGAACCACTGGCCGCGTTCGAGGCCCCGGAAGAGGTAGTTCGCGCCTGAATCGCCCGGGTTCGCGTCGATGTCGCTGCTTCTTATCGCCTTGCTGGTAGAGACGATGCGTGCGGACCATGTCGGCTCGTAGAGGTTCTCCCAGCCTTTGAGGGACCATTGGTCGGTTTCGTAGGGGCTATCGAAGTTAAGCCGCCATTGTGATCCGCAGCATTCACTCTTCTCGAGGAAACCGATGCGCGCGCTGGCGACGGCGTAGTAGCCCCAGCCGGGATTTGTGTAGCCCGGTATGCCGCGCCTGCGCTTCTGCAGCAGCGGGGTATCGGGCGAGCGCCAGACACCGACGTTGATGTTGTACTTGAAGAAATCGTCGCTGAGGCGCAGCGGCTTGGCGAAGGCTCCAAAGTTGACGCTCTGGAAACTGCGCCGGCCGCGCTGCATGCGGCGCCTGATGCTCGACTCGTACTTCCGCACGTCGCTGAACCCGTCGCCGTCGTGGTCGAGGTCGTCCGTACGTTTGCCTCCCAGCAGCAGTCCCAACGGATTGCAGGTGGGACAGGGCACGGTGTCGCCGTCCTCGTTGACCATCCACCCGTTGGGCTCGGGTGCGCCGTCGGGCCTCACGCCGGAGCGCAGGTCGGCTATGTTCCAGCACTTGCGCGTCTGGTGGTAGTACTGGTTCCCTCGGCTCCTGCCCTTGCCAGGGTCGAACCAGCCGGTTTCGTCGTCGTCATCCGCCCACTTGCAGTAGGCCCAGTCGGGATACTTGCCCTCGGCGCTGCCGCCGGCGAAAGCGTCGTTGTCCATAATAGCATGGTGGCCGAATCTGTACATGTTTTCTTCGAGGAACTTCGAGTCGGCCCGGTGGTATTCATAGACCCATTCCCGGTCCGGCTGCTCCTCGGTGAGTCGATGCCTGACACGTCCGCTGTGGTGCCATCCCCATCGCCTGCTGTAGCCGTACCACGGGCGCCAGAGGCCGTCGGCATCGCGAGTTCCCAGCCCGTTGACCGAGAACGAAGCATCCTCGTGTATGGCGAACCGCGCGGGGCCGACTGTGGCCTCTATCCGGCAGGTATTTTGCATGAGCGTCACGTTCGTATTGCCGACGTAGACACGGTTGGGGATGTCGAAGCGCATGGGGCCGATGCTGAGCGAGCCGGGCAGATGGAGCGTGGCGCCGCCGGGCAGTTCGATGTCGTTCCTCGTGAAGACGGGGACCTCCTGGCCGCCCACTTTCACGGTATCGCGCTGGCCGGGGATATCGCGCCAGCCGCTGTGGGTCCATTCCTGCATGCGGCCGTTCGGGCCGCGTCGCACGCCGGTCGTCTGGCCGTCAGCGGTGATCAGGAACCCGCCGTCGCGGAAGGGCTCGTATATCACGTTCGAGCTGTCGCTGGTGGCTTCGATCCGCCAGCCGCCAGGCACTTTCGTGCAGTCGATGCGGGTGTTGTTCTTGTTGACCTCGACGGTAACGTGGTTCGGGCCGTGCTGGTGCAGCAGAGTCTCGGTCTCGCCGTTGATCAGGCGCCACCTGCCCGTGTCTTCCTTGATGACGTCGATCTGCGTGCCGTCGGATGCGGTGATCCGCCAGGACCAGTCGGCCAGGTTGATGGCCTCGATCCTGTAGCCGGTGTCGGAAGTAACGCGCCAGCCGTTGGACAGGCGTTCGATGTCGAGCCGCATGTAGCTCCCCGGGTCGGGATAATACCGCGTCCAGGGGAAGTATGCCATGGCCTCGATGTTGTTAGTTACGGCCGTGCGGGCGCCTTCCCGGCGCATCAGCGTCTCGGCCGACAGGACGATCCCCCGCTCGATCCTCGCCATCTTAGCGAGCCATTTCTCGCACCGTGGGATCATCTCGGAGGCCGCCCGATAGGCCTCGTTGTACTTCTCCACCGGAGTATCAACGCCGACGACCTCGTCCGTCGGATCGACGTAGTTCGGCGTGTTGATGTTATGTTCTTTCATCTCGGCCAGCACGCCGTATACGACGACGTCGACCGCGTGGCGCATCGCCTGGTAGTAGATATACGCCATGCCGTCGTTGAGCCACGCAACGTCGCTCACGACGTTCGCCTCGACGAGCGCAGAGGAGTACGCGGCGGCATCGGCGGCATTCTGAACTTCGACGCGGCTGCTCGTCACGTCGGCTATGTTGTTGCACAACGCCGCGCAGAAGAAGAGCATGAACATCGAGATGGCGCCGAAGACCATCGCCTGGCCGTCTTCTCCGCCGCATCTGCGCTCCCTCCGGGCAGTTGCCATTGCTCTAATCCCCGATATCGGTAATCTGTGCATGGCCGGCGCCCATCGGCTCGTCCGCCCACGGGACCTGCTGAGTGCCCCTGGCACGCAGCGTCATGTGCCAGGCGCCGTCTATCTTCACCACGTCGAATACGGCCTGGGTCATGAAGTCCACAACTGGAATTATCAACTCGAAATCATGCTCGACGTAGGCGACGATAGTCGCCGTATTCCCCTGCCGGGGATGCACCTCGCAGAGGCGTTCTGCGCTGTAGGAATCGTAGAGAGGCGTGTCGATGGTGACGCGCGTCTTCTTGAGCGCCTGGCGCGAATTCGGCAGTTCGCCCCATCCCGGCACGCGGATGCCTTCGCTCAGCGCGGCGTTCCACGTGCTGCCGGTGACCGTCGAGCAGATCATCGAGGCGGCGCGGTGCGGGTCTTCGCCGACGAGCTCGGCTCGCGCAGCCGCCTCGGCCGAGTAGTTCACAACGATCGCCGCCACGATTATCAGGCACAACTGGATGATCCCCATCGTCATCAGCAGTTGCAGGGGAAACGCCACGGCGAACTCCGGCAACGCCTGCCCGCGCTGGGATCTGAGACTTGCCGGCAGTTCTTTCATCGAGCTTCCTCACGGCCCACGGTAGAAGGACAGCACAGAAGGAAGTTCCAGGACGTTCAGGAGTATCCAGGCCCATAGCCCGCCGATCGAGACGGCCAGGCCGTATGGCATCTTCGGCGGATCGGAGTACTTCTTCTTGAAGCGCTTCGGGCTGACCATCAGCAGCAAGCTGCCGCCCAGGCCTTCA